>JAEYOU010000656.1 GCA_023411405.1 Pseudomonadota bacterium
ATCGAATGGAATTGCTTCCATCGATAAAAATAATCAAATCATCTGAATGAACTGAGAAATCTCTTCTGAAGGACAGATTAGCAAATGACCAGGTCGCGGCTATATCAACGACCTCGGAACCTGTGCTGATGTCATAGTAGTAATCGAGACCTCCCTCGAAATAGAAGGTGTCGTTACCCTGACCCCCTGAGACCGAGTCATCGCCCGTGCCGCCATAGAGGCTGTCGTTTCCTGCGCCACCATTTAGGGTATCATTTCCTGCATATCCGTAATGGACATCATTTTCACTAGCCCCATACGTGATGCCGGTGAAACTATCGTTCCCCGCCGTCCCAAAAGTCGTAATGACCGTGTTTGCGAGGATAATGGACGTACTCTCGTCAGCAAACGCAATCTCATCAAATCCGCCCCAGGATGTGTAGAATGCGCCGGACGCGTTTATCTGCCCGAGACCTTCGATGAAGATTTGCATGGCAAGCAGGGAGTCAGTTTTGCGGAATAACGTAACGTCGCTCGGGCCATACTCCTCCGGAATAAGCAAGATCGTATAACCTGAGCTAGAATACCCCACGACCTCGTCGAAACCGGGGCTGGCGATCACGGTATCCGTCCCCTCCATCTTGATATAATCGTTGCCTGCCCCTCCATCGATTGTATTGGTACCCCCTTCGGCCTCTATATGGTCATCCCCGCCGTAACCATAGATAACGTCATCTCCACCGGCTCCAGCCGTAATGCCGTATATAGTATCGTCTCCCTCAGTACCATGAGCTTCCGGTGCAGCTATTGTAAGGAGATTCAGAGTGCTGGTATCGGCAAACTCGATCGTGTCGATCGCATACCAATTTTGATACTGATTGAATTGCTTCTCAATTTGAATTGTTCCCAGACCATCTATTTCGATCAATAGGCTTGTACTACCAAGCCGGTGAAAACTCAGGTCGGAACTATCGACTCCCAAAGGCATAACGATCTTATCAGTCGAGCCCGTTCCAACATCATAGTAAACGTCATCACCACCCGCGTAGACGTATGTATCGTTGCCGGTGCCCCCTTCCGCCCTGTTTCCGCCCCCTCCGGGCGCAAGGATGTCGTTGCCACTCCTCCCGATAAGCACGTCGTCGCCATCACCCCCATCCAACAAGTCATCCCCGGACTGACCCTCTATGAGGTCATTTCCGGCATCTCCGTAAAGCTGGTCATCACCGGTATCCGCCGAAGTCGTGGATGACCGGATATGATCGTCACCATCGTAGCCATGAATGACATCCTCCCCGCCAGCAGTTCCGCTCGCGCCAAGCAAGTCATCATCGCCCGCCGTACCATTAATTATGTCGTTGGTTGTATCGCCCTCAAGATGCATGCCATCGATGCCGGTCGCTTCATATATCTCTACGATGCCGTCCCAAGTCGTTGTTGTGAGTCCGGAATCGTAGACAGCCGAATTGAGCCAGCCTTCCTCAGTACCGGTAACGTTTGCCAAGCCCTTCGTGTGCTCGATGAAGTCCGCGATCTGCACCCAATAAGCCTCGGTATCGACTCCGGTATCTGTCGCGTAGGGCACGAGGTTATCGATCGCCGCTTCGGTCAGTTCCAATGACCCCGTGATTTCTCCCGCAAGCACGTTAAATGAGATCGTTTCACCAAATAACGCTGCACCGCCTGCTTGAACGATCAATTGCGCGCGAAGATAAGCGACAAGTTCATCCCACGATCTCTCCAAAACGCCAGCGGCCTGCGCCCAGGGGTTCGGATTGTAACCCCACTGAAGAAACTCCGTGCCGAAATACTCTTCGAGGAACTCCAAGCCACGAGAGTCAAAAATCGTCGTCCGGCTGCCAGGGTTGATCTCCGTGACCCCGGCCCACTCGTAGAGGATGGCCGCGATGCCTGCATCCAGTGCTGCTCGATCGGCGAATATGTCGAAGTCAAAGCTCGACGCGAATGCCTCCACGAGATCGAGAAGAGCTTCATTCTGGCTCATAGCAATATGAAGATCGGGGAGCTGCCCAAAGCCGCGCAGCGTGGGCAGGAAGAGAGCCCGGACATCAAGTTCATAGTCATCAACGTAGTGGCTGTTCACCTTGTCGTGGACGAACCATGCGTCGACAATCGCAGCCGCCGAGCCGTTCTCGTACTTGAAGGTGCTCGTGTGGCTGATCGCGTTCCCGCTGATAGTTGAGGTCGAAGCCGTCACTCCGGCAAGGCTGATGCTCTCGATGTCGAGAGAGGCGAGCGTTAGCAACTCGCCCTCTTGCGTCACCGCGTCGTTGTTGGCGTCCTGCCAAATACGCAAGTCAGCCCAATCGGCGTCGTTCACGTCAATGACGAGGTCGCCATTGGAGTCCAGCTCCGCGAGCAGCGCGAAACCGTCGATTGCCGGGCTACCAAACAATTCCGTTCCGTCATCGATGGTGCCGTTGTCGTTGAGATCGCGCACCAGCAGGCCGTCATCATCTGAGACCCATGCGGTCTGCGTAGTGAATCCATCCCCATCGAGGTCGAAGAAGGTCGTGGTGCTGGCGGCGTTGAACGTAGTCAGCTCAACACCATCACCATCCAGATCGAGGACAAGCGGGCTACCCTGCGCAGGGGCAAGGCCAAACAGGTTGAGGGGGTCCTCGATCCAGTCGGGAAGCACCCTCTCCAACCATGCAC
>JAEYOU010000709.1 GCA_023411405.1 Pseudomonadota bacterium
CCGGCGTACAACGCCGGGACCGGCGCCTGCCTCACCGTCGAAGGCGCCGCGGAGCTCGACGCCTCGATCATGGACGGCGCCACCCTCGCCTGCGGCGCCGTGGCGGTGGTCCGGGACGTGAAGAACCCGGTGACGCTCGCCCGCCGCGTGATGGAGCGCTCGCGGCACGTGCTGCTCGCCGGCGCGGGGGCGTCGGCCTTCGCGCGCGAGGTCGGGATCCCGCCCTACCCCGGCGCGTTGCTCGTCACCGACGCGGAGCGCGCCCGGTGGGAGGCGCGCCGCGCCGGGGCGACGGCGCCGGTCGAGCCGAAGGGGACGGTGGGCGCGGTCGCGCGCGACGCCCGGGGACACCTCGCAGCGGCGACGTCCACGGGCGGGATCGCGATGAAGCTCCCGGGCCGCGTCGGCGACTCGGCCGTGATCGGCGCGGGCACGTACGCCGACGACACGCTGGGCGCCGTCTCCTGCACCGGCGAGGGAGAGCGGATGATCCAGCTCGCGCTCGCGCGGCAGGCGGCGGAGCTCGCCGCGCGGATCCCGTCCCGCGAGGCCGCCCGCGCCGCGATCCGCGTCCTCGGCGAGCGGGTGAAGGGCCGCGGGGGACTCATCCTCGTCGGCCGCACGGGCGATCCCTCGTTCGCGCTCAACACCGCCACGATGCCCCGCGCGTACTCGTCCGGCGGCGCCATCGTGGTGGAGCACGGGCCGGACCCCGACGCCTGAGGTGGGGCGGCCGCCGCGACCGCGGCCCCCGCCGCCCGCTCGGCGCGGGCGGCAGGGGCCGGGGATACGCTTCACCTGGTCGCTACGGCGTGAACCGGAGGGAGGCGATCCGCGCGAGCTCCGTGTCCGGGTCGCCGACCACCTTGACGTAGACGTCGTGGGTGCCGGTGGTCGCCCGGATCCGACAGGTCGTGGTGGCGAACGTCTCCCAGTCGCCGGTGGGGGCGACGCGGCACGGGCCGTACCGCCGCCCGCCCGCCAGCGGGTCGATCCAGATCTCCACCAGCGCGCCGGCGACGCTGGAGGCCTCGATCAGCGCCGCGGTGCTGGCGACGCCGCCGCTGCCGAGGTCCACGCCGCCGTACATCGCCCAGTCGCCGTCCTGGAGCTCGCCCAGGACGCTTCCCTGGGCGGTGCTGGCCACGACGGCGGTCCCGAACTGCTGGTCCGTCGCGACGGCAGGCATGGCGGTCAGGCCGTCACGATACGTGAACAGGTCGAACCGCGCGCTCTGGTTCGTCGCGAACATGCCGGCCTGGCTCCCGACCCACGAGTGCGCCATGCCGTAGTGGTTGTCGAGCTCCGAGATGTCGATCGCCTCGCCCACCTGCGTCCAGGTGAGGCGGTCGGTGCTGACCCAGCCCGTCGCCTGGTGGTTGCTGCGGACGAGCTTCAGCCAGACCGCGGCGTCGGCCGGGACCGGCGTCGGCACGGTGTAGCTCACCACCACCGGATCCGCGAGGCCCAGGTTCTCGTAGGTGCCCTCGCTCCCGCCGGCGTTGGGGTTCGGGCGGCGCATGCGGTACGCGAACCGGATCACGTCCTGGCCCTCGACCATCGTGCGCGCCACCTGGACGTCGTGGGTGCCCACGATGAGCCCCTCGCCCTCGATCCACGTGGGGCCGGAGAGGAGCTGATCGTCGCGCCAGTAGCCGTTGCGCACGCAGACGCCCGCCGCGTTGCCCTCCGCCTGCGGCACGAACTCCACCTTGACGAGCGACGCGGTCGAGCGCAGCGCGTCCTTCTGGAGCGCCCAGGCGGTGGCGTCCGCGCCGGGGGCGATCGTGAGGAACCCGCCCTCGACCGAGAGCCGGTCGCCCATCCGATCGTAGGTGGTCCAGGGCGTGCCGAGCGTCGCCCCGGCGAAGTCGTCGTTCACCGGGATGAGGAAGCGCGTGCCGCTCTGCGCGAGCTGCGGCGCCGGGAGGTTCCGCGTGTTCTTGTCGATGACCGGGACCGGGATGGTCAGGTCGCCGATCTGGGTGTCCACCCAGGTGACCTGGTGGAGCAGCCCTTCGCGGGCGAGCCCCAGCCACTCGCCGTTGTTCTCGGCGTCGCCCTTGCCCGTGCAGTCGTAGGAGTGCTCGAACACCCACCAGGTGCCGTCCGCGATCTGGAAGGGGGCGGTGGGGTGCTGGGCGCCGCGGTACGGATCGATCTGCTCCGCCGGGAAGTCCAGCCAGTGCCAGTGCTCCGGGTCGCTGTCGAGCGTCTGCGACGCCCAGACGTTTGTGTTGCCGTCACAGGCGGTGTGGGTCTGGACGAAGTAGTAGTACCAGTCGCCGCGCTTCGTCATCGTCGGCCCCTCGGCCCAGGAGCTGTAGTCCCGGACCGGCCCGTCACCGCCCGTCTCCGGGTCCCAGTTGACGAAGTCGAGGTTGATCATCGAGTCCTCGATGAGCTGCCCGGTCGCGAAGTCGATCTCCACCAGCCGGTTCATGCCGAAGAAGTTGTCGTCCGGCCCCAGCCACGGGCCGATCCCGTTCTTCGTGACCATGTACGTCTTCCCGGAGTCCGGGTCGACGAACACGGAGTTGTCGGACCCGGTGCCGCGGTCGAAGAAGGTGATGCCGCCGTCCGGCGAGATCGGGAACGGCGTCACCTGCACCGGCGCCGACCACGGGCCGGCGAGGCTCGCCGCCTCGGCGAACCACTGGGTGGCGTTGATGGCGAAGTAGACGCGGTACCCGTTCGGCGCGCGGGTGATGAAGGCGCCCCACGTCCCCTCGCCCGGATCGGTCAGCTCGTCGAGCGCCGCGGCGTTCGCGTCCACCACGCGCGACACGCGCTCCCAGTGGAGGAGATCGGTGGAGTGCAGGATCTCCAGCGCCGGGAACATCGCGAAGTTCGAGCCCGCCAGGTAGAAGTCGTCCCCGTCGACGAAGATGTTCAGGTCGGGGTGATCGCCGGGCAGGATGGGGTTGTCGTACGTGACCGCAGGGCCGGAGGGCCAGACCGGCGGCTTCGGATCGTCCTCGTCGGACTTGCATCCCGCGGCGATCAGCAGGACCGCCAGGGCTGGTGCGTACACGCGCTGCATGGACGTCTCTCCTCCTGGCGCCGCCGCGGCGGCGCCGGTGTCGGGTCGAAGCAGGCTTGCGTCGAACGGGTCCGCCACTGCAGCTCGTCCGCGCACGGTCTCTCCCCGTGCGCGGACGAGTTCTTCACACCGCTAGCGCTGCAGCGTGAGCAACGCCGGGCGCCACGGGATGGTGTTGTAGTTGCTCGTGCTGCTGCCCCGCGCGAAGCCCTGGTAGAGCAGCTGCAGGTTGCAGGGGTCGATCTCGAAGGTCTGGTCGGGGTTGGTGCGGACCAGGTCTCCGTGGCTGATGGACGAGCTCCAGTTGCTGCCGCCGTTCTGCGTGACGTTCCGCTCCCCGGCGAACGGGTTGCTCTCCGTGGCGGCCAGCGGCGTCCACGAGCCGCCCAGGCTCGTCGCGGTGAACGACCGGAAGTAGCGGCCGGCGGTGCCGTTGGCGCCGATGCACTCCATGAGCATGAGGTACTGGTTGGCGCCCTTGACCTTGTAGACCTGGACGCCCTCGAACAGGTCGTTCGTGGCGGCGGTCATGATGGTCGTGTACGAGCTCCCGAAGTTCCCCGGGAAGTTGCCGATCGGCATGGTCTGCCGGTACACGCGCCCGTTGTCCCCGTTGAAGAACAGGTAGCAGGTGGTGCTGTCGCAGATCACCGTCTGGTCGATCGGACCATAGGGCGCGTCGGAGACGCTCGCGGTGGAGAGCGGCTGCTCGCTCGACCAGCCGTTCGGGTTCGTGGGATCGGTCGACGTCCGGTAGCTGAAGGCCGTCGAGCCCCACTGGTACGCGAGCACCCAGACGTTCTTCGGGGCGAAGTAGAAGAGCGTCGGCGCCACCGTGGACACGTTCATCGGGGTCTGCGTGGCGGTCGCCGCCTGCGGCCAGTCGGCGAACTGGAAGAACGCCGAGCCGTAGTTCCCGCTGGTGTCGGTCCGGGACATGTAGACGAGGTGCTGGCCGTTGTGCCGGGCCGTGGTGAAGTCCTTGAGCGAGGTCCAGCCCGACCGCGGGTTCGCGAGGGGGCCGGTGGACGTCCACCGGAACGTGGAGGGCAGCGGGCAGGTCGTGCCCGTGAAGCTCGCGCTGACGGACCGGGCCGCCGTCATGGAGACGACGCAGCTCCCGGTGCCGGTGCAGGCGCCGCTCCAGCCGCCGAAGGACGAGCCGGTCGCGGGGGCCGCCGTCAGGGTGACG
>JAEYOU010000682.1 GCA_023411405.1 Pseudomonadota bacterium
GCGCGGCGGCCTGCGCGCGGGCGCGGTCGCGCTGCGCCTGCAGCATGCGCGGGTTGGGGGCGAGGATCATGAACATCTGCCGCCCTTCCACGCGGGGCGCCGACTCGATCACCGCGACGTCGCGCAGGTCCTCGATCACGCGCTGGAGGACCTTCTGGCCGAGCTCCTTGTGCGACATCTCGCGGCCGCGGAACATGACCGTGATGCGGGCCTTGTTCGACTCGGCCAGGAACTCGCGGACCTTCTTGATCTTCACGTCGTAGTCGTGCTCCTCGGTCCGGGGGCGGAGCTTCACCTCCTTGAGCTGGACCACGACCTGCTTCTTCTTCGCCTCGTTCTGCTTCTTCTTCTCGAGGTACTTGAACTTCCCGTAATCCATGATCTTGCAGACCGGCGGCTTGGCCATGGGGCTGACCTCGACGAGGTCCATCCCCAGCTCCTGGGCGCGCGCCAGGGCCTGCTCGATGGGAAGCACTCCAAGCTGATCGCCCTCGGGACCGACGACGCGCACCTCGCGCGCCTTGATGCGCCGATTGGTGCGAGCGTCACGGTTGCCGGAACCGCCTCGGGGATCTCTCTGCGGGATGGCCATGGGCCTCCGGAATTCGGAAAAAGACGCCGTAGAATAAGGATTTCGCCGGCGATGTCAACGCTCGTGCACCGCCGCGGGGCGCGGGGCGCCCGGGTCGAAACCCGGGCCACCATGCGCCTTTAGCGGTTGCCGGGCTCCGACGAGTCCTTCTTCGACTCGCGGATCCAGCTCATCATCTCGCGCAGGCGCTTGCCCACCTCCTCGATCGGGTGCGCCTTCTCGGCCTCACGGATCCGGTCGAACACGGGCCGGCCGGCCTGGTTCTCCGCGATGAACTCCCTCGCGAACTGACCGGACTGGATCTCCTTCAGGATCCTCCGCATCTCGTCCTTGGTCTGCGCGTTCACCACCCGGGGCCCGCGGGTGTAGTCACCGTACTCGGCGGTGTCGGAGATGGAGTTGCGCATCCAGGCGAGGCCTCCCTCGTACATGAGGTCGGCGATGAGCTTCAGTTCGTGGAGGCACTCGAAGTAGGCGCTCTCCGGCTGGTAGCCCGCCTCGACGAGCACCTCGAACCCGGCCTTCACCAGCGCCGCGGCGCCGCCGCACAGCACGGCCTGCTCGCCGAAGAGGTCGGTCTCGGTCTCCTCCTTGAACGTCGTCTCGAGGACGCCGGCGCGGGTCCCGCCGATGCCGCGGGCGTACGCGAGGCCGAGCGCCCTGGCGTGCCCCGTCGCGTCCTGGTGGACGGCGAGGAGGCACGGGAGCCCGCGGCCGTCCTGGTACTGCCGGCGGAGCATGTGGCCGGGGCCCTTGGGCGCGACGAGGATCACGTCCACCTCGGGGGGTGGGCGGATCTGGCCGAAGTGGATGTTGAACCCGTGGCCGAAGAAGAGGGCCTTGCCCCGCGTGAGGTGGGGGACGACCGACTCCTCGTAGATCTGCTGCTGCGTCTGATCCGGGGCCAGGTTCATGATGACGTCGGCCTCCTGCGAGGCCTCCGCCACCGAGAGCACCCGCAGGCCGGCGCCCTCGGCCTTGGCGCGGGACTTCGAGCCGGCGGCGAGCCCCACCCGGACGTCCACGCCCGAGTCGCGCAGGTTGAGCGCGTGGGCGTGGCCCTGCGATCCGTACCCGATCACCGCCACCTTGCGGCGCCGGAGGAGATCGAGGCTGGCGTCCTGGTCGTAGTAGATCGTGACCGCCACGAGGTCAGTCCCTTCCGTTCACGGCGAGGAGATCTGCGGAGGCGGCGGCTCGGCCTTCAGGGCCGGGGGCGCCAGGGTCTTGAACCCCCGCTCGAGCGCGATGCGCCCCGACCGGCAGAGCTCCTGGATGCCGAACCGGCGGAGCCGCTCCTCGAGGGCGTCGAGCTTGCCGGCCGGGCCGCTCGCCTCGACCACCAGCGCGTCGGGCGAGACGTCCACGATCGTCGCCTCGTACGTCTCGGCGAGGGAGCGCAGCTCGGCGTAGTTCGTCTCCGGGGTCTTGATCTTCACGAGCATGAGCTCGCGCTCGATGAGGTCCTCGGGCTTGAGCTCGCGGACCTCGACCACGGGCACGAGCTTCTGGACCTGGCGGACCACCTGCTCGACCGACTTCGAGCCGAGGCGGACCACGATGGTGATGCGCGAGTAGTTCTCCACCTCGGTCGGACCGACGGTGAGGCTCGCGATGTTGTAGTGCCGGCGCGAGAACAGGCCGGTGATCCGGTACAGCACGCCGGGCTTGTTCTCGACGAGGAGGCTGACGGTGTGCGTCTGGCCGTTGGGGCGGGTCTCGGTCTGTTCCATGTCACTCACCGTCGATCATGTCGTTGAGGGGGGCGCCGGCCGGGACCATCGGGTAGACCTTGGCCTCGGGGCGGATGCGCACGTCCACGATGGCAGGGCCGTCCTTGTACGCGAGCGCCTGGTCGATGACCTTGTCCAGCTCCGGGACCGTCCGGGCGCGCAGGCCCAGACAGCCGTAGGCGTCGGCGAGCTTCACCAGGTCCGGCAGGTCGGCGAGCGGCGTCTCGGCGTACCGCTCCGAGTAGAAGAGCTCCTGCCACTGCCGGACCATCCCCAGGAACAGGTTGTTGAGGACGAAGATCTTGATCGGCAGCTTGTGCTCGGACGCGGTGGCGAGGTCCTGCAGCGTCATCTGGAACGAGCCGTCGCCGTCGATGCCGACGACGAGCGCGTCCGGCCGGCCGAGCTGCATGCCGATGGCCGCAGGGAGGCAGAAGCCCATCGTGCCGAGGCCGCCGGAGGTGATGAACTGCCGGGGCTCGCTCGTCTTCCACCACTGGGCGGCGAACATCTGGTGCTCGCCGACGCCGGTGGTCACGAGCGCCTTGCCGCCGGTCTTCTTCCAGATCTGCTCGATGACGTACTGCGGGAGGAGCGGCCCGTCCTCCTTCTGCTGGTAGCGCATCGGGTGCTTCTCGCGCCAGTCGGCCACCTTCTTCTTCCACGCCGAGAGGTCGGGCCGGGCGTGCGCCTCGAACGCCTTGCGGACCTCCGCGTGCAGCTTCGGGAGCAGGGTCTTGAGATCGCCGACGAGCGGCACCGTCGCGGTGACGAGCTTCGAGATCTCGGCCGGGTCGATGTCGAGGTGGACGATCTTGGCCTCGGGGGCGAACGTCGAGAGCTTGCCCGTCACCCGGTCGTCGAACCGCGCGCCGAGCGCGATGATGAGGTCGGAGCCCTGGACCGTGTAGTTGGCGTACCTGCTCCCGTGCATGCCGAACATGCCCAGGCAGAGCGGGTGCGTCTCCGGGAAGGCGCCCTTCCCGTGGACGGTGGTGACCACCGGCGCGTCGAGGAACTCGGCGAAGGCGAACACCTCGGCGTGCGCCGCGGCGGTGCGGACGCCGCCGCCGAGGTAGACCACCGGTCGCGTCGAGGCGCGGATGAGCTGCGCCGCGTCCTTGAGGCGCGGCTCCTCGCGCACGGGCGGGTGGTAGCCCGGGATGTCCACCGTCTCCGGGTACTCGAACTCGAAGGTCGCGTTGAGGACGTCCTTCGGGATGTCCACGAGCACCGGACCCGGGCGCCCGGTCCGGGCGATGTAGAACGCCTGCTTCAGGACCTCGGGCAGCTCCTCGACCTCGGTCACGAGCCAGTTGTGCTTCGTGATCGGGACCGTGATGCCGGCGATGTCCGCCTCCTGGAAGGCGTCGGTGCCGATGAGCGCCTTCGAGACGTTGGCGGTGATCGCGACGAGCGGCACGGAGTCCATGTACGCGTCGGCGATCGGCGTCACGAGGTTCGTCGCGCCGGGGCCGGAGGTCCCCATGCACACCCCGACCTTCCCCGTCGCGAGGGCGTAGCCCTCGGCCGCGTGGCCGCCCACCTGCTCGTGCCGGACCAGGATGTGCCGCGGAGACTTCGCGCCGTGGAGGGCGTCGTAGAGCGGCAGGATCGCGCCGCCCGGGATGCCGAAGATGACCTCGACGCCCTCGGCCTGCAGGGCGCGCAGGACCGCCACCGCGCCCGTCACTTTCTGCTTTGCCATGTCGTACCTCGAGTCCGTCTCTCTGGTTTCTTCACTCGTTCCAGGGTTCGCTCGGTCGGACGCGGGCCCATCCGCGCGCGCAGGGCCGACCGGAGCCGGCCCGCGCGGGCGCGGAGACCCGCCGTCATACGCCGCGAGCGAGCGGAGGCCGCGCCGCAGCCCGAGACGGCTGGGCCGGAGCGATCCGGGAGGCGGAAGAGCCGAGCTTCACCGGCCCCCCAGCAAGATCGACCGGAGGCGGAGCTTCATCTCGCCCCCTCGAACGTGGAGATCTCCGCGTCCTGGGAGAGCAGGAACCCCAGCTCGTCCACGCCGTTCATGAGGCAGTAACGGGCGAACGCGTCGATCGGGAACGTGGCCGTGCCGCCGCCGGGCAGCGTGATGGTACAGGCCTCGAGGTCGATCGTGGCGTCGGCGCCGGGCGCGCCGAGCAGGCGCGCGTGGCTCTCCCGATCGAGCACGACGGGCACGAGCCCGTTCTTCAGGCAGTTGGACCGGAAGATGTCGGCGATTCGGGTCGAGACCACGGCCTGGATCCCGTAGTCGGCGAGCGCCCACGGCGCATGCTCGCGTGAGGAGCCGCACCCGAAGTTGTCGCCGGCGACCAGGATGCGGCAACCCGCCGCGACCGGCTGGTTGAGCACGAAGTCCGGACGTGGCGCGCCGGAGGCGTCGTACCGCCAGTCGCTGAAGAGCGCCTTCCCGAGGCCCTTCTTGTCGGTCACCTTGAGGAAGCGGGCGGGGATGATCTGGTCGGTGTCCACGTTCTCGCGCGGGAGCACGACCGTCCTCGACTGGATCACTCGGATCGGTTCCATGGTCACCCCACCTCCATCTGGCGGGGATCCGCCACCGCGCCGGAGACCGCGGCGGCGGCGGCGGTGAGCGGGCTCGCGAGCAGCGTGCGCCCGCCGGCGCCCTGGCGGCCCTCGAAGTTGCGGTTGGAGGTGGAGACGCAGTACTGGCCGGCGGTGATGTTGTCGCCGTTCATGGCGATGCACATCGAGCACCCCGGCTCGCGCCACTCCGCCCCGGCGTCGCGGAAGATCCGGTCGAGGCCCTCCGCCTCGGCCGCTCTCTTCACCTTGTGCGAGCCCGGCACGACGAGCGTGCGGACCTTCACGCGGTTGCCCTTCATCACGCGGGCCGCCTCGCGCATGTCCTCGAGCCGGCCGTTGGTGCAGGAGCCGATGAAGACCGCGTCGATCTTCTGGCCGAGCAGCTTCTGGCCGGGCGTGAGGCCCATGTAGCGCAGCGCGGACTCGAGCGTGGAGCGGCTCGACGCGTCGGCCTCGCGGGACGGATCGGGGACGACCCCGTTCACCGGGATCCCCTGCCCCGGGTTGGTCCCGAAGGTGATCCAGGGCGCGACCGCGGCGGCGTCGATCACCACCTCGCGGTCGTAGGTCGCTCCCGCGTCGGTGGCCAGCGTCCGCCAGCGATCGACCGCGGCGTCGAGGTCCTTGCCCCTGGGCGCGCGCGGCCGGCCGGTGAGCCACTGGAAGGTCGTGTCGTCGGGGGCGATGAGGCCCGCCCGCGCGCCCGCCTCGATGGACATGTTGCAGACCGTCATACGGCCTTCCATCGTGAGCGCGCGGATCGCCGCGCCCGTGTACTCGATCACGTGACCGGTCCCGCCGCCCACGCCGAGCTTGGCGATGATGGCGAGGATGAGGTCCTTCCCGGAGACGCCCTTCGCGAGCGCGCCCTCGACGCGGACCGCGAGGCTCTTCGCCTTGCGCTGCAGGAGGCACTGCGTGGCGAGCACGTGGCTCACCTCCGAGGTGCCGATGCCGAAGGCGAGCGCGCCGAACGCGCCGTGCGTCGCGGTGTGGCTGTCGCCGCAGACCACGGTCATGCCGGGCTGCGTGGCCCCCATCTCCGGGCCGAAGACGTGGACGACGCCCTGCGCGTCGTCGCCGAGCCCGTGCAGCTCGACCCCGAAGTCGGCGGCGTTCTTCTCGAGCTGCCGGACCTGGGCCTCGGCCTGCGCGTCGATGAACGGGAACTTCCCGCTGGCGAGGCGCGGCAGCGTCGGCGTGGAGTGATCCATCGTGGCGAGCGTCCGCTCCGGACGGCGCACGCGCAGCCCGCGCTCGCGCAGGGTGGAGAACGCCTGCGGGCTCGTCACCTCGTGCACGAGGTGGAGATCGATGTAGAGGATCGCCGGGGTCTCCGGGGTCTCCGCGCGCACGAGGTGCGCGTCCCACACCTTCTCGAACAGCGTCTTCGCCTTCCGGTCCTTCGAATCTCGGGCCATCCTAGGGGGTCCCCATCTCGGCGCGGGCCTCGCTCATCCGCGGCGACAGCTTGAGCGCGATGCGGTTCACGACATCGAGGAAGGCCCGCGCGCTGCCTTCGATGATGTCGGTGGAGAGCGCCCGGCCCCGGTACACGCCCGTGGCGTGCTCCACCTCGATCGTCACCTCGCCCAGCGCGTCCTCGCCGGTCGAGACGCTGGCGATCTCGTAGTTGCGCAGCTTCACGGAGACGCCGGTCACCTTCTCGATCGCCCGGTACACGGCGTCCACCGGGCCGTCCCCCGCCTCGGCCGCCTGGAACCGCTCGCCGGCCTGGTTCCGCAGGGCGATCGACGCGCACGGCAGGGTCCCGGTCCCCGAGGTCGTCGAGAGCGCCTCGAGCTCCCAGGCCCGTCCGCCCGTCTGGAGGAGCTGGCCGTGCACCACCAGCGCCTCGACGTCGGCGTCGTAGATCTCCTTCTTCTTGTCCGCGAGCAGCTTGAACTCGCCGAAGAGCTTGTCGATCGCCGCGTCGTCGAGCTGGTACCCGAGGGCGACGAGCCGCTCCTTGAAGCCGTGGCGGCCGGAGTGCTTCCCGAGCACGAGCGCGCTGTGGGTGAAGCCGACCTCCTCCGGTCGCATCACCTCGTACGTCTCGCGGTTCGTGAGCATCCCGTGCTGGTGGATGCCCGACTCGTGGGCGAAGGCGTTCTGGCCGACGATCGCCTTGTTCCGCTGCACGTGGAGGCCGGTCACCTGCGAGACGACGCGGCTCGTCGGGTACAGCTTCTCGGTGTGGACGCCGGTCGTGACGCGGAGGACGTCCCGCCGCGTCTTGAACGCCATCACGAGCTCCTCGAGCGAGGCGTTGCCGGCCCGCTCGCCGATGCCGTTGATGGTGCACTCCACCTGCCGCGCGCCCTCGAGGACGCCGGCGATGCTGTTCGCCACGGCGAGCCCGAGGTCGTTGTGGCAGTGGACGGAGACGACGACCTTCTCGATCCCACGCACGTGCCGCTTCAGATACCGGATGGTCTCGGCGTAGGTCGAGGGGAGCGCGTAGCCGACGGTGTCGGGGATGTTCACCGTCGTCGCGCCGGCCTCGATCGCCCGCTCGACCACCTCGGAGAGGAACTCGAGCTCGGTGCGGGCCGCGTCCTCGGGCGAGAACTCGACGTCCTCGAACGTCTCGCGCGCCATCGCGACGCCCTCGACGGCGCGGCGGACGATCTCGTCCTTCGCCATCTTGAGCTTGAAGTCCCGGTGGATGGGGCTCGTCGCGAGGAAGACGTGGCAGCGCGCGCGGGGGGCGCCGGCGAGCGCCTTGCGCGACGCCTCGATGTCGGTCTTGTGGCAGCGGGAGAGGCTACAGATGACCGGCCCCTCGACGTTCTGCCAGATCGCCCGGATCGCCTCGAGATCGCCGGGGGACGCGGCCGCGAAGCCGGCCTCGATGACGTCGACGCCGAGATCGCGGAGCGCCTTGGCGACGCGGAGCTTCTGCTCGAGGTTCATCGACGCCCCGGGCGACTGCTCGCCGTCTCGCAGCGTGGTGTCGAAGATCGTGACCCTGTCCAAGGCCTCGGCCACCTTTTTGCGACTCCTTCCAGAGGCTTACGCCCCCGTGCCCTTCCGACCCCTCGATGGGAATCGCGGAGAATACCAGACGCCCGCCCGTTTGGGAACGCGTGTAGGCGCGCGCCCTTCCTGGAGGTTCTCCGATGGCTAGCGTGGAGCGCGGCGCCGCGCACGCGGACGCAGGAGGGAACGAAGCGGGCAGCCGAGGCCCTTGCTCCCCGGCTGCCCTGCCCCCGGATCCTCCCCCCGAGACACCTACGGGGAACCCGAAGGGCGGGCAGCGTGCAACCCGCGGCGAGACCGGCCCCGGAGCGGCGACCGCTAGTACGGCGGCGTCGCCTCGCGCTTCAGCAGCTCCGCGAACTGCTCGAGCGGCATCGTCTTGAGGTCCTCGCCGCCGCGGCGGCGGGGCGCGACGGCGCGGGCGGCCGCCTCCTTCTCGCCCACGACCACCGTGTACGGGATCTTCTCGAGCTCCGCGTTGCGAATCTTGGCGCCCAGCTTGTCCGAGGAGGGATCCACCTCGACGCGCCAGCCCTGCGCCTCGAGGAGGGCAGCCGCCTCGCGCGCCCAGCCGTCGAACCGGTCGGAGACGGTGACGAGCCGCGCCTGCACCGGCGCCAGCCACGCCGGGAACGCGCCGGCGTAGTGCTCTGTGAGGATCGCGAGGAACCGCTCGAAGGAGCCGTAGATGGCCCGGTGGATCACCACCGGCCGGTGCTCCTTGTTGTCGTCGCCCACGTACGTGAGGTCGAACCGCTCGGGCGCGGCGTAGTCGAGCTGGAGCGTGCAGGTCTGCCACTGGCGCCCGAGCGAGTCGGTCACGGCGAAGTCGATCTTCGGGCCGTAGAAGGCGCCGTCCCCGGGGTTCAGCTTCCACGGCAACCCGATCCGCTCGAGCGCCTGCCGCAGCACGTCCTCGGCCTTGTCCCAGAGCGCGTCGTCGCCGACACGGTCGGCGGGGTTGGGCGGGCGCGTGGAGAAGCCGAGCTTGAACTCGAGCCCGAACGCTCCGTACACGGTCCTCACGAGGTCCACGAACCGCTGGCACTCGTCGGCGATCTGCGACTCCATGACGAAGACGTGCGCGTCGTCCTGCGCGAACTGCCGGACGCGCGTCAGCCCGCCGAGCGAGCCGGAGAGCTCGTTGCGGTGGAGGACGTCGGAGGTGTAGTAGCGGATGGGCAGCTCGCGGTAGGAGCGCTTCCCCATCTTGTAGATGAGGTAGTGCGACGGGCAGTTCATCGGCTTGAGGCTCATGTTGAGCCGCTCGTCGACCGGGAGCGCCGGGTCCGCCTCCTTGTCGAACACGAGGAACATGTTCTCGCGGTACACGCCCCAGTGGCCGCTCGTCTCCCAGAGCTTCTTGTTGAAGAGGAGCGGCGTCTTCACCTCCTGGTAGCCCGCCTTCTTGACGAGGCGTCGCATGGCCTCGGTCAGCACCTGGTAGACGACGGTGCCCTTCGGCAGCCAGAAGGCGGAGCCGGGCGAGACCTCGTGGAAGGCGAAGAGGCCGAGCGCGGGGCCGAGCTTCCGGTGGTCGCGCTTCTTCACCTCCTCGAGCTTCTGGAGGTGCGCCTCGAGGTCCTTCTTGTCGAAGAACGCGGTGCCGTAGATCCGCTGCAGCATCGCGTTCCGGGCGTCGCCGCGCCAGTACGCGCCGGCGACGTTGAGGAGCTTCACGACGCCGATCTTGCCCGTGGACGGTCCGTGGGGCCCGAGGCAGAAGTCCACCCAGCCGCCGTGCTTGTAGAGCGTGAGGGTCCTCGCCCCCTTCGCGGCGATGTCCTTCACGATCTCGACCTTGTACTTCTCCCCCTGCCGCTCGAAGAGCGCGAGCGCCTCGTCCATCGAGACCTCCTCGCGGACGAACGGGTGGTCGGCCTTGATCTCGTCGCGGATGCCGGCCTCGATCTTCTCGAGGTCCTCGGGGGTGAACGGCGTGTCCCGGGCGAAGTCGTAGTAGAAGCCGTCGTCGATCGCCGGGCCGATGGTGACCTGGGTGCCGGGGTAGAGCCGCTGCACGACGCTCGCCATCACGTGGGCGGCGTCGTGGCGGGCCACCTCGAGGGCCTCCGGGTTCTTCGTGGTGACCACCTCGAGCTTCGCGTCGCGGTCGAGCGGGCGGGAGAGGTCCACCGGCTCGCCGTCGAGCTTGGCGACGTACGCCGCCTTGGCGAGCCCGGGGCCGATGGCGCTCTTCACGAAGTCGAGGACGCTGGTGCCGCGCGCGGCCTCCTTCTGGCTGCCGTCGGGCAGCGTCACCTTCACGAGGTCGGACATGGCCAATGGCTTACCCTCGACGTCTCGAAAAGGCCAGATGGTCCTGGCCGGAGGGCGGGCGCGCGAGAAGCAAGAAGGGCCGGTCCGTCGGGACCGGCCCTTCTCTCTCATGGGCACAGCTGGGATCGAACCAGCGACCTCCTGCGTGTCAAGCAGGCGTTCTACCACTGAACTATGCGCCCATCCTCGCGCTGGCGAGGCGCGGAGTTATAGCGCGATCGTGTCGGGTGTCAACGGTCCACTCGCTCAGCCCCCCCGCCCCGCCTGCTCGTGCTCGGCCCGCAGGAAGAACAGGAAGTACTGCACCCAGGAGACGACGAGGCACTCGGCGGAGAGGAGGCCCAGGGCCGCGACGCAGGACGCCGCGTGGGCAGGCGGGATGGCGCCGAACTCGCCGGCGAGGGCGACGAGCACCGTCGCCGCGATCCCGAACGTGGCGTACTTCCCGATGCGGGTCGGGGCGACGGGGATCCGGTGGTGGTGCCGCCGGAGGGTGGCCGCCCCGAGGAGCTGGAACACGTCGCGGACCACCACGAGCACGGGCAGCCAGAGCGGCAACCGCCGGCTCGCGGCCAGCGCGAACAGGGCGCACGCGGCCAGGACCTTGTCGGCGATGGGGTCGAGGAAGGCGCCGAGGCGCGTGTGCTGGCGGAGCACCCGGGCCACGAGGCCGTCGAGCAGATCCGTCGCCGCGGCGGCCGCGAAGGCGGCCAGCGCCCGGACCCGGTCCCCCTGCACGTAGAGGACGAGGAACGTCGGGGCGAGGATCAGCCGGAGGGCGGTGAGCGCGTTGGCGAGGTTGAGGGGAGTCCCCTCGACCCGGTCCTCGGCCTCGGGCGCGGGCTCGTTCACGGGGACCTCCCTCGCCGCGCCCCGGTCACCGGAGCTCCACCTCGACCGCGTCCGCCGTCACCCTCCGGACCTTCACGGCGACCCCCTCGAACTTGCGCGTGGCGAGGACGGTGGCGAAGGCCTGCGTGGTGCCGGCGAGCGAGACCTCGAGCTCGGCCTGCCCATCCTCCATCGACCGCACCTGCACGCCCTTCACCCCGCGGACGCCATCCACGAGCCCATTCTTGAACCCGGCCAGCTGGCCGTAGTCCGCCACGCCCTTCACGGTCATCGCCACGTGCCGGACGCCCGACTGCGCGCGCACCCACGCCTTCCCCACCCGCACGAACATCTCGCGCGCCAGCATGCGCCCCGCCTCCGCGAGCGCGTCGCGGCCGGCGGTGGCGCGCTCGAACGCCCTCCCGGCGGGCGCGTCGAACGTGATCGCGGCCACCACCTCGCCCGTGTCCGTCCGGACCGCGCGGGCGGAGACGCTGGCGGCGGACGAGTGGAACGTCCCCTCGTCGAGCGGGATCTGGCCGAGCGGCTTCGCGATGGCGCGGCCGACGATCACGAGCTCGGCGCCGGCCGCGACGCCCACCGCGCGCGCCTGCTGCGCGCTCGGATCGGCGCCGAGCGCCTCGAGCTCCCCCGCGCCCCGGAGCACCGCGGCGTCCACGAACGTGAACCCGGACCTCTCCATCCGGTCCGCGAGGGCGTCCTGGACCACGCGGAGGTCCGCCGCGTCCCCGCCGCGCTGCCACCAGCCGGTGACCTTGGACGCGTCGATCCCCTGCTCGGCCACGAGGGCGAGCACGCGGGGCATCCCGGCCCGGCGGTGCGCGATCCCGAAGGCGAGGAGATCCTCCTCGAGCTTCGCCGCCGAGACCTCGCAGCGCATCCGCGTGACCCAGGCGGCGCCGTCCTGCCGATCCTCGAGGATCTGGAAGCGCCGCACGTACCCCACCGCGCGCGCGTAGATCTTGTCCGAGAGGAGCTGCGCCTGGTCCGTCTCGGTCGCGGCGGTGACCACGGTCGTCGCCACCTGCTGCACGCAGCTCCGCAGCGCGTCGTCCTTGGCGCGCGCGCGGGCGGCGAGGAGGTCTCCGGCGATGGGCCCCTGGCCGGTCGCCTCGGTGGCCTGGACGTCGTCGGCGGCGCGCGCCGCGGGCGCGACCAGGAGCAGGGCGGCGAGGAGCTGCGCTCTCATCTCGGTGACTCCGTGGGCTCGGCGAGGATGCGGCCTCGCCGGGAGAACGTCCGGCGCTGGCCCGGGATTCTACACCGACCCCGCAGGCACCGCGGACGGCCCGGCGCCGGCGGGGCGGGAGCCACCGGCGGGGGCCCGGGCGTCACGCCTCGGGCCGCGGACCCTCGGCCTTCAGGGGAAGCGATCCCGCAGTCCGCGGAGCGCCACGAACCGCTCCACGTCGGTGTGGGCGGACGGCGCCTCGCGCGCGAGGGCGGCGGCGACGCCGGGCGCGTCGAGCCGGAGGAAGGGATTCGTCGCGCGCTCCTCGTGGAGGCGCACGGCGTCGGGTTCCCGCCCCGCGGCGCGCGCCGCCTGCAGCGCCTGCCCGCGCGTCGCGGCGGGGCCGCCGGGCTCGAGCGCGAGCGCAAAGGCGAGGTTCCGCTCGGCGTAGTCGTGGCCGGGGTGGACCTCGAGATCGCCGGGGAACGCGGCGATCACCTCGAGGAAGCTCGCCGCGAGCCGCGCCGGATCGCCGCCGTTGCGGCAGTTGCCGCAGCCCATGCCGAAGAGCGTGTCCCCGGTGAGGAGCCTCCCCTCCCACTCGAGGAGCACCGAGCCCGGCGTGTGGCCGGGCGTGTGGTGCACGCGGAGCCGGAGCGCACCGAGCGAGAGCGCGCCGCGCCCCGCGAGATCCACGTCGGGCGCGAACCAGCGCGCGTCGGCGGCGTGTCCCAGGACCTCGGCCCCGAGCGCGCGGCCGAGCGCGCGGCTCGCACCGGTGTGATCGGCGTGGCCGTGCGTGTGGAGGATCCAGCGCGGGTGGACGCCCAGCGCGGCGGCCGCGGCGAGCGCCGCTCCGGGATCGCCGGGATCGACGAGCGCCGCGTCCGCGCCGTCGGCGAGGAGGTACAGGTAGTTGTCCTGTCCGTAGCGCCGGCGGAGGAACGTGGGGGCCACGATCACGCCTCGGAATCGTGCGGGTAGTGCGTCAGGCCGACCCGGTTCCCCTCGGGGTCGTGGAAGTAGATCGTCCAGCGGGTGCGGTGGACGACCTCCACGCCCGCCTCGGCCAGCCGGCGCTCCCAGCGCTCCCGCTCGCCCGGCCCGATCTGGAGCGCCACGAGGTGCAGCCCCGGGCGTCCGTCGCGCCACGGGCGTCGCTCCGGCGCCGTCTCCGCGCGCTCGAGGGCGAGGAAGCCGGCGGCCTCCGTCCCGCCCACCGCCAGCCACACGCTCCGGTCGCGCGCCTGGCCCTCCAGCGGCCACCGGCGGAGCACGGGGAGGCCCAGCACCTCGCGGTAGAAGCGCTCGCACGCCTCCAGGTCGGCGCACTGGAGGGCGAGGTGGTGGAAGGCGAGCACGCCGCGAGGGTATTCCGCCGCGGCCACGCCGCGCCAGGGCCGCGCTCGGGGGTCGCATGCGTCCTCCCGTCCGCCCGTTTGCCTTGCGACCGCGCGCGGAGAAGGACTATAAGTTCCGGCCTTTTGGCAGGAGCCCCATGATCCCCCGCGAGCAGATCCGGAACGTCGCCATCGTCGCGCACGTCGACCACGGCAAGACCACCCTCGTCGACTTCATGCTGCGCCAGGCCGGCGTCTTCCGCGTCAACGAGCAGCTGGTCGAGCGGGTCATGGACTCGAACGACCTCGAGCGCGAGAAGGGCATCACCATCCTCGCGAAGAACACGGCCGTCACCTACAAGGGCGTGAAGATCAACATCGTCGACACGCCCGGCCACGCCGACTTCGGCGGCGAGGTGGAGCGCGCGCTCCGGCTCGTGGACGGCGTGCTCCTGCTCGTGGACGCGGCCGAGGGGCCGCTCCCGCAGACGCGGTTCGTCCTCTCCAAGGCGCTGGCGATGGGGCTCCCCTCGGTGCTGGTGGTGAACAAGATCGACCGCCAGGACGCGCGCGCCAAGGAGGTCCTCGACCTCGTCTACTCGCTGTACATCGACCTCGGCGCGAACGAGCACCAGATCGACTTCCCGGTGATCTACTGCATCGCCCGCGAGGGCAAGGCCGCGCACACGCTCCAGGGCGCGTTCGAGGCCGACTCGCTGAAGCCGCTGTTCGACGCGATCCTCTCGCACGTGCCGCCGCCGCCCGCCGCGGAGGGGCAGGCGCTGCAGATGCTCGTCGACAACCTCGACTACGACGACTACGTCGGCCGCCTCGCCATCGGCCGCGTGACGAGCGGCGTCCTCCGCGAGAACGCGCCCATCGCCGTCATCCGCGAGGAGAACCGGATCGTCCCCGCGAAGGTGGTCCGCCTCTACGTGTACGACGGGCTGAAGCGCGTCGAGGTGAAGGACGCCGGCCCGGGCGAGATCGTCTGCATCGCCGGCGCCGAGGAGATCGGCATCGGCGACACGATCGCCGACCCCGAGCGCCCCGAGGCCCTCCCCCGCATCAGCGTGGAGGAGCCCACGATGTCGATGGTCTTCAAGGTCAACGAGGGGCCCTTCGCCGGCAAGGAGGGCAAGTACGTCACGAGCCGCAACATCCGGGAGCGGCTCTACCGCGAGGCGTACCGGAACGTCTCCATCCGCGTCGAGGACACCGAGACGCCCGACGCGTTCAAGGTGGTCGGGCGCGGCGAGCTGCAGCTCGCGGTGATCGTCGAGAACATGCGGCGCGAGGGATACGAGCTGACCGTCTCGAACCCCGAGCCCATCCTCAAGACGATCAACGGCGAGATCCACGAGCCGATGGAGCTGCTCGTCTGCGATCTCCCCGAGGAGGGCGTGGGCGGCGTGACCCAGAGCATGGGGCTCCGGCGCGGGCGGATGGTCGACATGCAGCCGCTCGGCTCGAAGCGGACCCGGCTCCAGTTCCGCGTCCCGGCCCGCGGCCTCATCGGCTTCCGCGGCGAGTTCCTCACCCTCACCCGCGGCGAGGGCATCATGTCCTCGCAGTTCGACGGCTACGAGCCGTGGCAGGGGCGGATCGAGAAGCGGAAGTCCGGCGCGATCGTCGCCGACCGCGTCGGCCCGGTCGTGGCCTACGCCTGCTTCTACGGCCAGGAGCGCGGCGCGCTGTTCGTGAAGCCGGGCGACCAGGTGTACGCCGGGATGATCGTCGGCGAGCACAGCCACGAGAACGACCTCGACTTCAACATCTGCAAGGAGAAGAAGCTCACGAACATCCGGGCCGCCGGGCGCGACGAGAACGTGATCCTCACGCCCCCGCGCGAGATGAGCCTGGAGATGGCGCTGGAGTGGATCGCCGAGGACGAGCTCGTCGAGGTGACGCCGAAGTCGATCCGCCTGCGCAAGAAGTTCCTCGACCAGACCCTGCGCTACAAGCTGGAGCGCGACCGGAAGAAGGGCGAGGCGAGCGCGGCGGAGGGGTGAGGAGAAGCTGACGCCCGTCCCTGAACGCAAACGCGCCGCCCGTCTCCGGGCGGCGCGTCGCGCTTCAGGCTCTCGGCCGGTCCTACTTCTTCTTCTTCTCCGGCTCCGCCTTCTTCTCGACCACGCGCTTCTGGCCCTTCACGGCCGTGTTCACGAAGAGCAGGCCGTCCGCGTGGCCGGGGACCGCGCCCGAGACGAGCAGGAGGTTCTTGTCGGCCTCGACGCCCATCACGGTCAGGTTCTGGATCGTGACGTTGTCGTGCCCGTACTGGCCGGGGAGGTGCTTGCCCTTCCACACCTTGCCCGGCGTCTTGCGCTGTCCGATCGCGCCGATGTGCCGGTGGTGCTCGTGGGAGGTGGAGCTGTCGCGCGCGGCGCCCTTCATCCCCCACTTCTTGAAGACGCCGGCGAAGCCGCGGCCCTTGGTGACGCCCGAGACGTCGATCCGCTGGTCGAGCTTGAAGACCTTGTCGACCGTGACGACGTCACCGGCCTTGAGGTCGCCGAGCAGCTTCGCGTCCTTCACGCGCACCTCCTTGAGGTGGCGGAAGATGCCCGTGCCGGCCTTCTTGAAGACGCCGACCTCCGCGCGCGTGAGCCGCTTCGCGTGCTTCTCGTCCACGGGGCCGAACCCCAGCACGAGCGCGTCGTAGCCGTCCTTCTCGGCCGTCTTGCGCCGCACGACCGTGCACGGCCCAGCCTCGAGCACGGTCACCGGGACGCAGTCGCCCTCGGCCGTGAAGATCTGCGTCATCCCTACCTTTTTCGCCAGCAGTCCCGTCGTCATGGATTCCTCGCATTGGTCCGCCGCGCGTCGTACGGGCCGCGGAGGACGTGCCGTTGAAGGGGCGAGCTTCTACCCGTCCGCGGGCGGCCTGTCAAGGCAAACCCCGAACATCCCGGGTCTTTCCCGTGAACGAGCCCGCGTCCGCGCCCCGGGCCGAGCGCGCCTACGGATGCGCCGTCGGCGCCTGCCCCGGCTCGGAGGCGTAGTCCGCCGCCTCCGCCGGCAGCGAGAGGACCAGCCCGCCACCGTCGACGGCGAGCGATCCGCCGAGCGTCGCCGCGATCCGGCGGGCCATCGGCAGCGACAGCGATCGCCCCTTGGGGTCGCCCTGCACGCCCTTCCTCGGATCCTCGAGGGAGCTGGGCGTGGACGGAGCGCCCTCGAACCGCAGCTCGAGCCGGCCCGCGGCCGCGCGCGCCGTGACCCGCACCACCGTGCCGTCGCGACCCGCCGCTCCGAGCAGCGCCTCCACGGCGCGGTCGAGCAGCGTCCGATCGACGTTCACCACGGCGTCCGGCGCCACCTCCAGGACCGGGTCGACGAGCTCGAGCGCGCGCCGCCCGGCCACCTCCTCCAGCAGGCCGCGCAGCGGGACCGGCTCGGCGCGCATGGCGATCCCGCGCGCGTCGAGCCGCTCGGACAGGAAGTGGTCCTCGACGAGCTGGCGTACACGGCCGAGGGAGCGGAGGCACATCGCCGTGAGCTTCTCGCCACGCGCCCCGCCGCGCTCCTCGGGCGCCATGCGCGCGAGGAGCTCCGCCGACCAGAGGGCCGTCGAGAGCGGGTTCCGGACCTCGTGCGCGACGAAGCCCAGGTAGTCGCCACGCGACTCCTCGGAGTCGGCCCCACCGCCTGCGGCACGTTCCTTCTCTGGCTTCATCTCCGGGCGCCCACCCTCCATGACGCTACACCTTGGGGAGACGGGCGGCCGTCCGCAAGTGGGGTACCGCCGGACTCGCACGTAATTCTTACAGCTCGGAATCGCCTGGAAACAGGGCCTCCGCCAGGGACACCTAGAACTATTACAGGCTGCAGCCAGGAGGCCCGGTGGTCGCCCCACAGCCAACCAAGCGTAATCAGGGCGTTCCCCGTTCGGGATCACCTCGGCACACCCGTTGCTTCCTGATAGCCTTGGCTCCCAACGGAGGAATGAATGAAGCGCGCAACGTTCGGCACCTCGGGCACCTCTCTCGACGTCTACCTCTCGGAGATCAACCGCTTCCCGTTGCTCTCCGTCGCCGAGGAGCAGGAGCTCGCGCGCCGCTTCCGCGATCAGGGCGACACGCGCGCCGCGCACCGGCTCGTCACCGCCAACCTCCGGTTCGTGGTGAAGGTCTCGTACGAGTACCGCTCGTACGGCTTCCGCATGGCCGACCTCATCCAGGAGGGCAACATCGGCCTCATGAAGGCGGTGCAGAAGTTCGATCCGGACAAGGGCATCCGGCTCATCTCGTACGCGGTCTGGTGGATCCGCGCGTACATCCAGAACTTCATCCTCAAGTCCTGGTCGCTCGTGAAGCTCGGGACCACGCAGGCCCAGCGAAAGCTCTTCTTCTCGCTCGCCCGGACCAAGCGCGAGATGGACCGCTCCTCGGTCGAGCAGGGCGCCGACTCGGACAGCCACGACGCGGACAAGGTCGCCAAGAAGCTCCGGGTGAAGACGGGTGAGGTCCGGGAGATGGAGCAGCGGATGGACGGCCGCGACCTCTCCCTCGACGCGCCGATGGGCGACGACGGCTCGCACAGCCACGTCGACTTCGTGGCCTCCGGCAACCCGACGCAGGACGAGGAGCTCTCCGGCGCCGAGGAGGCGCAGATGGTCTCCGGCCGCGTCGTCGAGGCGCTGGCCCGGCTCGACGCCCGCGAGCGGTACATCATCGAGCAGCGGGTGATGGCCGAGCGGCCGCTCACGCTCAAGGAGCTCGGCGAGCACTTCGGCTTCTCGCGCGAGCGCGCCCGGCAGCTCGAGATCCGCGCGAAGGAGAAGCTGCGGAACGAGCTGCACGCCCTCGCCGCCGAGATCGACTGGCCGACGGACGGGAAGCCCGTGGAGATCGACGACCGGCTGATCGCCTGAGCCGTGCGGACCCGAGAACGCCGCCGGGGCCACCCACCGCCCTCGCCGCGTGTTCGAGTGGCCCGGGGCTCAGCGGTCTGCGGCGGGCGGCTCCGCGCCGGCCCGCGCCGCGGGCTTCGCCGCGGCGGCCGCGTCCGCCTTCCGCGCGAACGGCCGCCGCGCGAGATCCCACAGGTGCTTGCCGAGCACGAGGAACCCCGCGGCCGGCATGAACATGAGGAACGTGACGCCCAGGATCGGCACGAGCGCCAGCGCCACGACCATCGGGATGCGCCGCCACTCGCCGGGGCCGGGGGGAAGCCGGTCGCCGTCTCGCTGCACGGGCTCGAGCGCCCAGCGCGACGGGTTCAGGTAGTAGCCGCCTGGGACGGGGCTCCCCCCGTGGAACCGCTCGCTCATCGCTCGCCCTCCCCGCGCGGCTCCCCGCCGGAGGGCGCCGCTGGCGCGTGCGCGTCCTCCTCGGACGGCGGCGGCCGGCCCTCGAGGCGGGCGAGCTCCAGCGGGTGCTCGTGCTCGTACCGCTCGCGCGACATCCTCCCGGTGAAGATCACCTTGTCGATCGGGAAGGTCTCCGGGTTCAGGTGCACGTTGAACATGTGCCAGAACGTGATCACCATCAGCGCCATCAGGCCCTCGTTCGAGTGGGCCATCTTGGCGGCCGGGATGAGCACGCCGGGGAAGAGCGCGGTGATCTGAAGGGGGAAGGCGAGCACGAAGCCGGTCGTGATCATGATCACGTTGCCCATGACCAGGCCCCAGTACTCGAACTTCTCCTTGTACGAGAACCGGTCGTAGAGCGGCTGCCGGTCCGTCCCGAGGTAGTGGCGGAGCTGCCGGAAGACGTCCTCGAAGTCCTTCCTCGTCGGCATCATCGAGAACGGCCGCGACCTCGTGAGCATGCCCGCGAGCGCGGACGCGAAGTGGATCACCGTCACGATGGCGAGCGTGTAGCCGGCCAGGTGGTGGATGAGCCGGGTCTGGTCGATGCCGCCGAGCGCGCCGACGAGCACCTCCGCCCAGCGGTGCGTGTAGAACTTCTGCGGGAAGCCGGTGAGGCAGAGCGTGACGAACAGCACCATCACCAGCACGTGCTCGATCCGCTGCGCGCGGCTGAACCGGACGATGTACGGCTGCGCGGCCCTCGTCCGCTCGTCCGGCCCGGCCCCGGCGGCGGGCGTCTTCGGGTCTCCGCTCATGGCCTCTTCTTCCTCGCGGACCGCCAGACGTGCAGCCCGATCTGGAGCAGGAGGCCGCCCATCATGAACGGGATCATGAACCGGTAGAACTGGAGCACCGCCCAGACCGCCGGCGCGCGCTTCGGCGAGGGCTCCCAGTGCGAGAGCCACGCCTGCGGGAACATCGGCGGCGCGCCCTCGTGGCAGCGCTGGCAGGTCTGGAGCAGGTTGGCGGCGATCACGCGCGAGCCCGGGTCGTCGGTCTTCCGGATGTCGTGCACGCCGTGGCAGTCGGTGCAGGTCGCGGCGAGGCGCGTCCGCTCGTCCGCCGCCCCCTCGCGCTGGAACGTGGTGACCATGCCGTGGAAGTCGGCGAGGTAGGTGTCAACCACGTTTGTGGAGATGCCGTACTTCTTCATCCGCTTCTCGTCGGTGTGGCAGCTCCCGCAGAGGCGCGGCGTCTGGAGCGCGAGCCGGGCGGCCGACGTGTCCACGGTCCGGTGCACGTCGTGGCACTCGCTGCACACGGGAAGGTCCGGGTTCCCCGGCGCGCGCCCGTGGACGCTGCCCGCGAAGGTCTCCGCGACCTGGTCGTGGCAGCTCGCGCACACCTCGGAGTTCTTCTTCGAGAGCGCGTGGCGCGTCGGGACCGAGAGCTCGCCGGTGGCGTGGTCCGGGGTCATCCCGGCGTGGCAGTCGGTGCACGACATGCCCTGCTGGGCGTGCACCGAGGCCTGGAACTGCTTGCCGTCCACGAAGAGTGGGACGGAGCCGCCGCCCGGGAGGTCGGCGGTCATCGCCGGATCGCCGTGGCACTCGAGGCAGGCCGCGTCACCCTCCGCGGCCAGCGCCGGCGCCACGACCCCGAGCAGCGCAAGGACTGGGAGAAGATGTCGGAGCATGGGATGGCGGCGACACGCGGCGGCGCGTCAATTCGCGCAGCGCGCCGACGGAGCCATCCTTACCAGGGGAGGCCTGCGAAGTCCACGCGCAGAGGTCCAGGATCACGCGCGAAAACCCTGCGCACGCGCTCCCACTCCGCGTGTGCCGGGAGCGCAAATTCCGCGCCCCCGGGGCCTCGCGTCACTCCGCGTGGCAGTTCTCGCACCCGTCTTCGAAGGCGAACGCCGTCTTTCCCTTCGAGTGGCAGGCGCCGCAGGACTGACCCTGGTCCATCTTCTCGTGGGTCATCGCGTCCTTCTTCCGCGCGGACTCCCTCAGCATCGGGAAGAGGCGCGGGTGGCAGGCGAGGCACGAGGGCTTCGCCGCGTCCACGTGCGACTCGTGGTTGAACGTCACCTGCCCCGGGCTGTCCTCGCCCTTGGGGACGAGGATGGGCTTCGGGAGCCTGGGGAGGTCGGCGGCGGCGACGGCGGCCGCGCCCAGGAGCACGAACAGCGCGGCGAACGCGAGGTGGGTTCGATGGAGGCGCATGCAGATCCCTTCTAGCTCAGGAAGTACTCACGGGCGAGGGCGTCCCACTCGTCGCCGGCGATGGTCTTGGCGATCCCCGTGATCGGCGCGCCGCCGTCCTGGAGGACCAGGCCGAGCTCCGGGTTCATCCGGCGCGCGAGCCCCTCGGAGACGTCCTCGAGCAGCCGGTGGGCGGCGGAGCCGGTGAGGAGCTGCCGGAGGTTCGCGGCGAGGCGCGGCGCACGCACGCGGAAGAGCCAGCCCGCGCCGTAGGGATCGTCCGGCGCCGGCGGCGCGGTGTTGACCG
>JAEYOU010000037.1 GCA_023411405.1 Pseudomonadota bacterium
CTTCCTCGACGCGACGCGGGCCTTCGGCCTCGAGGGCACGCTCCCTGCCCGCACCCCCGCGGTCGTGTACCCCGGCGACACGGGCTACCCCGTGCGCCGCCTCGACGGCGGCCCGCTCCAGGGCGGCCTCGCGCGCCAGCTCAAGCTCGTCGCCCAGATGATCGCCGCCGGCCTCGAGACGCAGGTCTTCTTCACGCGCATCGGCGGCTGGGACACGCACGCGAACCAGGCCGTCGATCACCCGAACCTGATGCGCGCCCTGGGCGGCTCCCTCTCCGCCTTCTACGACGACCTCGAGACGATCGGCGTCGGCGAGGAGAACGCGCAGCGGCGGACGCTGGTGCTCGTCTGGAGCGAGTTCGGGCGCCGCGTGCAGCAGAACCAGAACGGGACCGACCACGGCGCCGCCGGCCTCGCCTTCTGCCTCGCCCGCGGCCTCACCGGCGGGTTCTACGGCGCCTACCCCGACCTCGAGGAGCTCGACGGCAACGGGAACATGCGGTTCTCGGTCGACTTCCGCAGCCTGTACGCGACGGTGCTCGAGCGGTGGATGGGGCTCGACCCGGCGAGCACCGACGCCCTGCTCCTCCAGGGCGCCGCGCGCACGCCGTACCCGCGGCTGGACTTCCTGCCGCCGCTCGCGGCGTGAGCCCTCACGCCAGCGGCAGCGTCACCGTCGCCGTCGTCCCCCGGCCCGGCGCGCTCGCGAGCGAGAGCCGCCCGCCGTGGCGCTCGACGATCTCCCTGGCCGTGCAGAGCCCGAGCCCGAGCCGCTCCGCGGGGCGCGTCGTGAAGAACGGCTCGAACGCGCGGGCGAGGACGTCGTCCGCCATCCCGCTGCCCTCGTCCGCCACGGCGAGCACCGCGCCGCCGGCGCCGGCGCGCGCGGACACGCGGATCCGGTGCCCCTCGCCGGCCGCGGTCGCGTTGGCGACCAGCGCCACGACCACCTGCACCAGGCTCTCGCGCTTGCCGCGCACCGCCGCGGGCGCGTCCTCGCGCTCGAGCCGCGCGCTCGAGCCCTTGAGCTCGGAGCGGCAGAGGCCCAGCGCCGCGTCGACGAGCGCGGACAGCTCGTGCGTCCCGTCCGGCTCGTTCCGCGGCCGCACGTAGGAGACGAGCTCGCGGGCGAGCCGCTGGATGCGCCGCCCTGCGTCGAGGATCGCCTCGGCCTTCTCGCGGTCGGCCGCGTCGGAGAGCCCCGCGGCGAGCGCGTCGGCGTACATCGTGACGGCGGTGAGCGGGTTGTTGATCTCGTGGACCACCCCGGTCAGGAGGCGGCCCATCGTGGCGAGCCGCTCGGCGTGCTCCGCCCGCCGCTCCGCCTCGGCGAGGCGACGGGCGAGCTCCATGGGGTCGGGGCGTTCGGCCATGGCGCGGCAGTATACCCACCGCGCCCTCCGTTTCACGTTTTGTGCGCGCGCACCGCCGCGGCCATCACCGCCCGGACCGCCACCCCGCGCTCCCGCGCCCGCGCCAGGCAATCGTCGTACTCCGGGTGGACCCCCACCTCGCGCTCGCCGTGCAGCGCGACCTTGACGCGCACGGGCCCGTACTCGGTCTCCACGCTGTCGACCCGCCGCCCGAGGATCTCCCGCTCGACCGGGTGTCGCCGGACGCCCAGGGTCGTCGTCTCTGCGAAGAGGGAGGCGGTCACCGCGGCGCGCCGCGCCTCCTCGCAGAGCGCGCCGAGGAGCACGCCGGGGCGGCCCTTCTTCATGGTGACGGGCGCCGCCCAGGCGTCCAGCGCGCCGGCCTCGAGCGCCGCCTCGAGCGCCCGCGCGACGAGCTCGCCGGTGCAGTCGTCGAGGTTCGCCTCGAGCACCCACAGGCCTCCCGCGCCCGTGCCCGCCTCGACGGCCCGCCCGAGGGTCATGCGGAGGAGGTTCGGCCGATCCGGCCAGGTCCGCGTGCCGAGGCCGTAGCCGACGCGTCCGGGGACGAACGCGGGGAGCGGACCCACCTCGCACAGCTCCGCCAGGATCGCTGCCCCCGTCGGCGTGACCGCCTCCCCGGGCGGGCCGCCGGGGCGGACGGGCTTGCCGGCGAGGAGCTCGAGCACCGCCGGCGGCGGGACCGGCATCGGCCCGTGCGCCGTCTTCACCACCCCGCGCCCGAGCTCGGGCGGCGCGGCCACAACCCGCGGCCAGCCGAGGAGGTCGAGCGCCACCGCCGCGCCGCACAGATCCACGATCGAGTCCACCGCCCCGACCTCGTGGAAGTGCACCTCCTCGACGGGGATGCCGTGGACCTTCGCCTCGGCCCGGCCGATGCGCTCGAACAGCGCCCGGGCCGCGGCCTTCGCCCGCGGCGCGAGCCCGCTCCGGTCGATGACGCCGAGGATCTCGGGGAGGCCGCGCGCGTGCGGGTGCTCGCCCTCGGCGACGACGTCGACGTGGGTCCCGTGGATGGCGCTGTACGACTTGTGCGTCACCTCCAGGCGGAACCCGCCCACCGGGAGCGAGGCGAGCGCCGCCGTGAGCCGGGCGCGATCCACGCCCAGGTCGAGCGCCGCGGCGAGGAACATGTCGCCGGCGATGCCGCCGACGGGCTCGAGCACGAGAAGATCGTCCATGCGTCCCTTCCCCGCTCGTGCTTCGACAGGCTCAGCACGAGCGGCTTCCAAGGGCCGCTCGCCCTCGACCGGCACGAGCGGCTTCTATCGGCCGCTCACCCTCGACCGGCACGAGCGGCTTCTATGGCCCGCTCACCCTCGACCGGCACGAGCGGCTTCTATGGGCCGCTCACCCTGAGCCTGTCGAAGGGTGAGCGGTGGTGTCAACCGCGCGCGATCAACCCCGCCACGAACGCCGCGCCGAACCCGTTGTCGATGTTCACCACCGTCACGTTGGGCGCGCACGAGTTGAGCATCGTGAGCAGCGGGGCGATCCCGCCGAGCGAGGCGCCGTAGCCGATCGACGCCGGCACCGCGATCACGGGCCTCCCCACGAGCCCGCCCACCACCGACGCGAGCGCGCCCTCCATGCCGGCGACGACGATCACCGCCTGCGCCCCGTCGAGCTCGTGCCGCCGCGCGAGCAGCCGGTGGATGCCGGCGACGCCGACGTCGTAGACCCGCACCGCGGGGACGCCCATCACCTCGAGCGTCACCACCGCCTCCTCGCACACCGGGATGTCCGAGGTCCCGGCGCAGCAGACGGCGACCGGACCGCGCGCGGGGACGTCCATCCGGCCCTTGCGGAGCGTCCGGCTCACCGGGTCGTAGACGGCGCCGCGGACCGCGCGGCGGGCGGGCCCGGCCTTCTCGGGCGCGAGCCGCGTCACGAGGAGCGGGCCCCGGGCCGCGAGCTTCTTCGCGATGACCGCGACCTGCGCGGCGGTCTTCGACTCGGCCAGGATCACCTCCGGCATGCCGGCGCGCAGGGTCCGGTGGTGGTCGATGGTGGCGGTGTCGCCCAGGCGCTCGAAGGGCGCGTGCTTCAGGGCCGCGACCGCCTCGTCGAGGCTCGCCTCGCCCTTCTTCACCCGGGAGAGCAGGGCCCGGAGTCGTCGTTCGTCCATGCGGGCGGGGAGAGTAGCCGGGGCGAGGTCCCGCGTCACGAGTTCCCCGCGGAGCCCCAACTCGTTCAGGGGTTCTGCCCCTGCTGCGCGAGCAGGTGCCCCACGAGCAGCGCGATCTTCTCCGGGTCCGGCATCACCAGGATGAGGCCCTCGAGCCCGGGGCCCTGCTCGGTCCGCTCGCAGGTGAACCGGGTGGCGAGCGCGACCGAGCCGGCGTGCGCGACGAGCTGCTCGACGCACTTCCTCCCGCTGCCCCGCACGAGCGACGGGACGGAGAGGAGCAGCTTCTCCCGCACGAGCGCCGCGACGGCGGAGACGAAGGCGCTGCCGACGATGTTCCCCGACTCGAGGAGCGCGCTCTCGGCCATGCCGCTCCACTGCCCGGGCCCGCAGCCCACCGGGAACCCCAGCATCGCCGCGAGGACCTCCGCGTCGCGCTCGGGCAGCGCGAGGAGCAGATCGCCCGTGAGCTTTCCCTCGAGCTTCACGCCCACCGCGAGGATGTCCGTCCCGAGCGCGCCGAGGAACGCGGCGATCGCGCCGGTCTCCGCCCCGACCCAGGCCTCCGGCACGTCCATGTCGATCCGGCGGCCCGCGAGCTTCCCCAGCGCGGTGATCGCCTGACCGCAGCCGACCGACGCGAGCTCCTGCAGCGCGTCCACCTCGCGCGGGCCGAAGGCGTGGGTCATCACGCCACCCCCAGCCGCTGGACGTCGAGGATGAACACCGGGCGCCCGTTGCCGAGCACCGTCACGGCGGAGATGCCCGGCACCTTCTCGAGCGGCTGGCCGAGCGGCTTCAGCACCGCCTCCTGCTGGCCGATGAGCGTGTCCACGGCGAGGCCGACGCGCGTGCCCTCCCCGGCCTCGGCGACCACCACGGCCCGCTCGTCCCGCGCGGTCGCCTCGGGGAACCCGAGCACGCGGGAGAGGTCGTGGACCGGCACCATGCCTCCATCGTACGGCAGGACGGGCGCGCCCTGCGTGCGATCGAGCGAGGAGAGGGCCACCTGGGCCGCCCCGTGGACCTTCCCGATGGGCAGGCCGAGGACCTCCTCGCCGACCCGCACGAGCAGCACCGGCTGGACCGCGACGGTGAGCGGCAGGCGCAGGGTGAACCGCGCCCCCTGCCCGGCCGTGCTGTCGATCTCGAGCGTCCCGCCGATCGTCTCCACCGTCCGCTTCACCGCGTCGAGCCCCACCCCACGCCCCGAGACGTCGGTCACCGCCTCGGCGGTGGAGAGCCCGGGCAGGCAGGCGAGGAGGAGCGCCTCCCGGTCGGAGAGGAGGGGGGCGGCCTCGTCGGTGAGGGCCCCGCGCGCCACGGCCGCCGCCCGGAGCTTCGCGGGATCGAGCCCGCGGCCGTCGTCGGCGACCTCGAGGATGACCCGGTCGCGCTCGCGGCGCGCCTGGACGGTGATCCTGCCCGCGGCCGGCTTCCCGGCGAGCAGGCGCAGGTGCGGCGGCTCGATGCCGTGGTCGATGGCGTTGCGGATGAGGTGGAGCAGCGGGTCCGAGAGCTCCTCCAGGATGGCCCGATCGAGCTCGATCTCCGCCCCCTGGACCTGGACCTCCACCTGCTTGTTCACCTTCCGCGCGACGTCGCGCCCGGCGCGCGGCAGCCGCTCGGTCACGAGCGCGAGCGGCGTCATGCGCACGGTCATGACCTTGTCGTGGAGGTCCTTCACGATGGCGTGGAGCCGATCGACGCCCTCGACCAGCCCGGTCCGGTGGGGCATCGGGACCGTCTTCCCCAGCTCGCGGATCCGGGCCGTGGCGAGGATGAGCTCGCCCACCGAGTCGAGGAACTCGTCGAGGATCTCGGTCCGCACCCGGACCGTGCGGAGCGCCTCGAGCGCCGCGTCCGCCGCGGGGGTCGGCTTCGCGGGGGCGGGGGCGGGCGCCGGCACCGCCGGGTCGGCGCTGCGGACCTGGACGGAGGTGAGATCGCTGATCTGCGCGAGCGTCCGCTCCAGCACCGCCACGGGCTCGGGCGTGTCGAGGACGACCTCGAGCCGCTTGCCCGGGATCCTGCCCGCCTTCAGGTCCTCGACGCCGGGCGACGACTTCACCACCGCGCCGAGGCCGGCGAGCTTCTTCACGACGAGGAAGGCACGGACCGCCGGGACCGGGCAGCCGCCCGCGACCTCGACCTCGACCTGGAGGCGCCTGTGGCGCGCCGGCGCCGCAGCGGGGGCCGGCTCGGGCTCGGGCGCGCGCGGGGGC
>JAEYOU010000043.1 GCA_023411405.1 Pseudomonadota bacterium
GCTCCCAATTACAGAGAAGACTGGAAGTCTGATATAACCCTGTGGGCTAATGGCATAGAATGTGGCACCTGGACATGTCCCGGAGATTTTGGTGAAAGAAGAGGGCGGTTGAATCCTTCCTGGTGGCTTCAGGGATCAACTCAGTATGGGCTCCTTACAACGTGGTCTGTTATGGCTTCGGGAACCTATGTAAATGGTAAGCAGATATCTGATGAGGGGATTGACAAGCTTGATATCGGAAGTGGATATTTTATTTCGATCAGAATAGGTAACAAGCCTGACTGTGAGTATTTGGGAGGGTTTAATATATTTGGGAAGGCTTTTGGAGACTACTCTCAAGATATTATACTTACTGTAGAATACTGAAATATAGATGAGTATACATAAAAACCATCTTTGTAAAGAGCAAAGATGGTTTTTTGTCGCAATTATAATAAAATTTTTGTTATTAATAGAATAATATCAAAAAATAAATAAAACAGTAAATATGTTTTAATATTCTAATAAAGCCATATGTTTTGTTTAAAATAACCAAAAATATGAGAAAAATAATAAAAAAATTATTAATAATTGATTGACACTACTGGAACATGGTGATAATATTTAGTTAAACAAACAAGATTTTTGTTTTAAATTAGTAAATTTAAACAATCGAATTTTTATTGTTTAAAACAAAATTACTGTTTAAAAAGATCAAATGGGAGGGTAAATATGAAAAGCATTAAGAAGTTCACAGTAATTCTTCTTGTAATGTCAATGGTTTTATCACTTGCAGCATGCGGAGGCTCAGGAAGTACCGGTACATCTACCGCAGAAAGTACGACCTCACAGGTTTCTGCTGATGGATCAACTGCGGCAGCAACTGAATCGGCTGAACCATCTGTTGCACCCGGAAAGAAAGGTACAATTGAGTTTTGGACAGTGTTTACCGGCGCAGACGGTAAAAGTATGCAGGCAATTGTAAACGCTTATAATGCAACAAACCCAGACTACACAGTAAATCATCGTGCTATAGAAGCAAATGACCTGTATTTGAAAATGCCTCTGGCAGTTCAATCAGGGCAGGATGTTCCGGATGTTTGTATCAACCATGTAGAACGTTTACGATTGTTTAAAGATAACGGCTTTCTTACAGACTTAACTCCGTTGTTAGCTAATTCAGGAATTAAGGCTGAGAACTACAATCCAAAAGGATGGTCCATGTCTGATTTGGACGGAGGGCACTTTGGAGTTCCTCTTGATGTACATAGTTTTGGACTTTATGTAAATATGGATCTCTACGCTAAATACGGTAATGGTGCTCTTGATGACAGCGTTCTTACCTGGGATGAAATTAATGCCAGCGCAGAAAAGGCTAAGGCAGACGGAATTGTACCTCTGGGAATGACCTGGCTACGTGTAAAATTCCTGGCATCCTATGCACAGCTCGGTGGAAAATTGAGCACTGATGGTAAAACACCGGACTTTAATAATGATACTGCCAAAAAGGTACTTCAGAACTGGTTGGATGAGGTTAAAGCCGGTAACACAAACAAGGATGGAGATACTCCATGGGAAATGTTCCTTGGCGGGAAGGTTCTTTACTGTCCTGAAGGGCAATGGATGTATAACAATGTCAGAGAATCGGGCATGAATGCAAAATTCTTTGACTACCCTGTATTTGATGCAAAAGTAAAAGGTAACTGGTCATCATCACATCAATTTGTAATTCCTAAGGATGACAAGAGACCAGCAGATGAAACCAAAGCTGCACTTGATTTTGTAAATTATGTTGGAAATAATGGTCTTGAGTGGGCAAAAGCAGGTCAGACTCCGGCTCATATATCAATAAAGAGTATACCGGAATTTAAAGATATGCCACAGGCATTCCTTGCAAATGAAAACGAAGAACTTAAGATTTATGACTTTAAATATTATGGCTATGCTGTTGAATCTCTTGATAAAGTGCTTCCTGAAATGCTGTGGGGCAGAATGAGCATTGAAGACGGATTGGCTCAGGCAGTTCAGGAGACAAAGGACAGAATTGCTACCGAAGGTTAATATCTGAAATTTGCCGACAGCGTGGGGAGAGGTAGCGCTATATGCTTCTCCCCACTGCTGTGCATAAAAAATAAAATGTTGGAACGGAGGTAAAGGTGTGAGTGTAAATGCATCGTTAAAAACAAAAAAGAGCAAATTTAATTTTATGCCATATTTGTTTATTCTGCCACATGTCATACTTTTCTTAGTATTTTTTGTATACCCGCTTTGTTACGGTATTTATGCGTCATTTACAAAATGGAACCTTTTCAATGATCCTGTATGGGTAGGACTTGACAACTTTAAAACTATTTTATTTAATCAGGAGTCAACCTTCTACCGTCAATTTTGGAATGGTTTAAAAAACACTGTAACCTTCGTTGTTATATGTGTACCGTTCCAGGTTATACTGCCTCTTATGCTTGCTACCGCTATATCAAAAAAACCAAGAGGGCACTCGGTATTTCAAAGTATATTTTACATGCCGGGACTTTTCTCAATAACATCAGTTACTCTTACATGGCTTTTCATATTTAACCGTTCTCTGGGTTTGTGGAATCACCTTCTTGGAACTGACGTAAACTGGTACGGACAGCAGCCCTATGCATGGATTACAC
>JAEYOU010000008.1 GCA_023411405.1 Pseudomonadota bacterium
CGTCACCCTCCCGCGCCCGCCCCGCGGCGAGGCCACGCCCGCGCCGACGCCCGCGCCGGGCGGCTTCACCAACGAGTCGCAGATCCTCCGCCGGTTCCTGCGCAAGGACGGCGAGGGGCCGATGGGCCACGAGACGATGCTCTTCCGCCGCGCCTTCGAGCGCGTGAAGAAGCGCTCCTCGCGCCCGTACCAGATCCTCGCCGCCGTGGTGCTCGTGGCGCTCATCGCCTCGAGCGGCGTCATCGTCCACCAGCAGCGCAAGCTCCGCACCCTCCGCGACACCGCGGAGCGGCTCTTCTACGCGACGCGCGCCGTCGAGGTAGAGATCTCGCAGCTCGAGGAGGTCGTGCTGGCGCAGGCCGACCGGAAGCTGCTCGTCAACCTGCTCGACCGCAAGGCGAAGTTCTCGAAGATGGAGGCCGAGTACGACTCCTTCGTCGAGGAGCTGGGCATCTACGCCAAGCTCCCCGAGGACGAGCGGCTCATCCTCCGGACCGCCCGCGCCTTCGGCGAGTGCGAGGTGAACGTCCCGCCGGAGTTCGTGGCGGAGGTGAAGAGCTACATCCAGAAGTGGAAGGCCTCGAGCCGCCTCGCCAACGGGCTCAAGCGCTCGGCCCAGCACGGCTACGGCTCCGTGATCCAGCGGGTGCTCCACGAGACCGGCCTGCCGCGGCAGCTCGTGTACCTGCCGCTCGTGGAGAGCAACTACGACGCGCGGGCGGTCGGGCCCAGCACGCGCTACGGCTACGCCAAGGGCATGTGGCAGTTCATCGCCTCCACCGGCGACCACTTCGGCCTGAAGATCGGCCCGCTCCACGACCAGCCGGTCTACGATCCCAAGGACGAGCGGTTCGAGTGGCTGAAGGCCACCACCTCGGCGGCGCGCTACATCAAGATGCTCTCGTCGCACGAGACCATGGCCTCGAGCATGCTCGTGATGGCTTGCTACAACTGGGGCGAGGGCAACGTCCGCGCCCTCGTGAACAAGCTCCCGCCGACGCCGCAGGAGCGGAACTTCTGGCGCCTCCTGCGCGACAGGAAGGTGCCCCGGGAGACGTACGACTACGTCCTTTCCATCTTCTCGGCCGCGGTGATCTGCGAGAACCCGAAGCTCTTCGGGTTCGGCTTCACCTGCCCGGCGATGCCGGAGCCGAAGGACGACGTGGTGCCCGCGGGCGCGGGGGGCTGACGTCTCTCCGGATCGTCTCGGCTGAGCCGGCCGCGATAGCGGCGGATTCCGGTCGCCCCGGACCCGCCTCGGCCGCCACCTCCCGGAGTTCCCCCTCGCCCCGTTTCGGGCGATACTCTCCGGGCTTCCGGCAGCCGCCAGGGTACGCTCGCCCCACCTTCCGTCGGGCACCGCCGAGGGGGAACACCGATGCGCGTCGAAGCCAAGTCGCTCGTTCGCAAGCTCACGCCCACCGCCACGCGCCACCTCGAGGCGGCCGTGGGCCGCGCCGCGCAGGGCGGCTACTACGAGCTCACGGTCGAGCACCTGCTCTCGTCGATGCTCGAGCCCGACGAGGGCGACGTGGCGCTCCTGCTCCAGCAGCACGGCGCGGATCGCGTGCGCCTCGCCGGCACGATCGAGCGGACGCTCTCGGGCATGAAGTCGGGCAACCCCGGCCGCCCGGTCATCTCGGAGAGCGTGTTCAACTGGCTGGAGGACGCCTGGCTCATGGCCTCGGTCGAGCTCGGGGCGCAGAAGCTCCGGAGCGGCCACCTCCTCGTCCAGCTCGCCGCGCGGCCCGATCGCTACACCGGCGAGTCCTACGCGGAGATCGAGGGCCTCGACGCCGACGTGATGAAGCGCGATCTCGCCGACGTCCTGGCGAAGAGTCACGAGCACGCCGAGTCGTGGGTCGAGGGCGAGCCCGGCGCGCCCGGCGCGACGCCGGGGGGCCCCCGGGCGGTGGGCGGCGAGGCGCTGGCGCGCTTCGCGACCAACTACACGCAGCGCGCACGCGAGGGGAAGATCGACCCGATCTTCGGCCGTCACCGCGAGATCCGGCAGATGGTGGACATCCTCGCCCGCCGCCGGAAGAACAACCCCATCGTCGTGGGCGAGCCGGGCGTGGGGAAGACCGCGCTGGTCGAGGGCCTCGCCATCGCCATCGCCGCCGGCGAGGTGCCGGACTCCCTGCGCGAGGTGGAGCTCCTCGGCCTCGACCTCGGGTCGCTCCAGGCGGGCGCGAGCGTCCGGGGCGAGTTCGAGAACCGGCTCAAGGCGGTCATCTCCGAGGTGAAGGCCTCGCCGAAGCCGATCGTCCTCTTCATCGACGAGGCGCACACGATCATCGGCGCCGGCGGCAACGCCGGCGGCAGCGACGCCGCGAACCTGCTCAAGCCGGCGCTCGCGCGCGGCGAGCTCCGGACCATCGCCGCCACCACCTGGAGCGAGTACAAGAAGTACTTCGAGAAGGACGCCGCCCTCGAGCGCCGCTTCCAGCCGGTGAAGGTCGACGAGCCGTCGGACGAGGACGCGGTGGTGATGCTGCGCGGCCTCCGCATGGCGTACGAGAAGGCGCACGGCGTCGCCATCCGCGACGAGGCGGTCACCGCGGCGGTCCGGCTCTCGCGGCGCTACCTCTCCGGCCGGCAGCTCCCGGACAAGGCGGTCGACCTCCTCGACACCGCTGCGGCGCGGGTGAAGATCGCCCTCGCCGCGCGGCCGGAGCCGCTCGTCGCCGCCCAGGAGGAGATCGCGAGCCTGGAGCGCGAGCGCGCCGCGGTGGCCCGCGACCTCGCCGACGGGCAGCGCAAGGA
>JAEYOU010000080.1 GCA_023411405.1 Pseudomonadota bacterium
GCGCCGGTGGGTGCCCTGGGCCGTCGCCGCGGCGGTCGCGCTCGCGCCGGGCCCGCTCTCCGCCGCGCCGTACATCCGCCCCGGCGCCCTCCCGAGCGAGTGGTCGTACTCGGTCGAGGTGAAGGTCTCCCCGGCCTGGGACGCGCTCGTGGTCCCGATGCGCGGGTCCTACGCCCAGCACCCGGAGGCGGTGGCCCGGCTCCACGCCGCGCTCGAGGAGCACGGGATCGCGCCCACCGGCCCGACCTTCGGCCGGTATCTCGACGACGCCTCGCGCACCGCGGAGCACGAGCTGCGCTGGGAGGTGGGCTGTCCGGTCGCGCACTTCGAAGGACAGGTCCCCGGGCTCGAGTGGCGGCGGTTCGCGCCGCAGCTCTCGGCCTCGACGCGGATGCAGGGCCCGGGCGGCCGCCAGTGGCGGGGCTTCAACGAGTGGCTCGGGGCGAACGGCTACCAGATCATCGGCGGGTCGATCGAGTTCTGGCGCGAGGGCGGGACGGAGCTGTGGGTCCCGGTCCGCAGGCTCCTCGTCCTCCCGCTCGTCTGCTGGTACGCGATCTGTATCTGGGGCCTCATCCTCTTCGGCCTCTTCTCGTTCGTGTACGCGCGGCGCGACGCGCTCGTCGGCGCCCGTCACGCGCCGCCGCGCCTCCTCTCCCACCGGGGCGGGCGGCTGTGGGGCCTGTTCGGCCTCACCTGCACGGTCGTGTACGCGCAGCCGCTGGTGAGCGACCTCATCTACCTCTACAAGGGCGAGCGGCTCGTCCCGCTGCACGTCGCGGCGGGCGCGGTGGCGCTGCTCATCCCCGCCGTCGTCGCGCACCTGTTCCTGCGGATCGCGGGGCCGCGGCTCCCTTGGCGCCGCGCCTTCGGCGTGGGCGTCGCCGCCTTCTACGTCGCGGCCGGCGCGGTCGCGGTGGTGAAGCGCTTCGGCACGGCGCTCGCCGCGGTCGAGGGGGCCTACCTCGTCAACGCGCTCATGCTCGGGGCAGGGACGCTGAGCCTCGGCATGGTGCTCCTCGCGGGCCGCCGCGGCGGGCTGACCGGCCTCGCCGCCGAGCGGCGCACGTACCTCGTCCTGCTCAGCGCCGCGATCGCCACCTCGGTCCTCCAGCTCACCGCGGACGGCGAGATGCGCCAGGTCTGGGATCTCGCGCTCTGGGCGCTGCCCATCCCCTTCCTGCTCGCGGCGACCTACTTCCACGAGCGGGCGGTCCTGTTCGACGTCGTCGCGAAGCGCGGCGTCGCCTCGCTCGCGGCGCTGGTCGCGCTCACCGCGTACTTCGATCTCGTCACCCCGTGGCTCTGGACGTCGAACCAGGGGTGGATGGGGAGCTGGGTCTTCCCGCTCACCGCCCTGCCCATCGTCCTGCTCGCGCCGGTGGTGAACTCCTGGGTGACGTCGCGCCTCGACCAGTACTTCCTCGGGCGCACGCTGTCGCCGGCCGAGGCGCACCGCTTCTTCCTGGCGGGCGTCGGCGCCGCGACCAGCGAGGGGGAGCTCCTGGCGGTGGCCCGGGAGCGCGTGTCGGCCATCTTCCCGAGCCAGGGCCGAGACTCCGCCCACCGGCGGGAGGTCGGCATCGTCGTCGACCCCGCGGGCAGCTCCCCGGCCCGCCCGCCCGACTCCGTCGAGGTGCCCATCCTCTCGCGCGGCGCGGTGCTCGGGGCGCTCTGGATCGGCACGCCCGCCGGGAGCCGGCCGTTCCTCTCCGAGGACCAGCGCCTGCTCGCCTCGCTCGGCGAGGCGCTGGGGTTCGCGCTCGAGAACCTGCGGCTCCGCGAGAGGAAGCTCGAGCAGGAGCGGCGCGAGCAGGAGCTGCTCCTCCACGCCAGCCGCGCCGAGCTCAAGGCGCTCCGCGCCCAGATCAACCCGCACTTCCTGTTCAACGCCCTGAACTCGATCGCCGCGCTCATCGGCGAGGAGCCGGCGCGCGCGGAGGAGACGGTCGAGCGGCTCGCCGAGGTCTTCCGCTACACGCTGCGGCGCTCGGATCACGAGTGGGTCCGGCTCGACGAGGAGCTCGCGTTCGTGCGCTGCTACCTCGATCTCGAGACGACGCGCTTCGGGCGGCGCCTCGGCGTGAGCGTGTTCGCGGAGCCGGGGGTGGGGGAGGCGGTCGTCCCCGCGATGATCATCCAGACCTTGGTCGAGAACGCCGTGAAGCACGGCATCGCCGCCGTGGCCGGACGCGGCTGGGTCGAGGTCCACGCCGCGCGCGCGGGCGCGCGGCTCCGGATCCAGGTCCGCGACAACGGCCCCGGGTTCGCGGGCGGCACCGCCGCGGCGCTCGCCACGGCAGGGCGCGGCCTGCGGAGCGTGCAGGACCGCCTGCGGGGCCACTTCGGCGGGGCCGCCGCGCTCGTGCTGGGGCGCGACGAGGCCGCGGGCATGACGGTGGCGGGCGTCGAGCTGCCGCTCCTGGTCGTCCCGCCGTCCGAGGTGCGGAGCATCGCATGATGAACGTCCTGCTCGTGGACGACGAGGACCTGGCCCTCGACCGGCTCCGGAAGCTGCTGGCGCCGTTCCCGGACGTGACCGTCGTCGGCGAGGCGCGCGACGGCGAGGAGGCCATCCAGAAGATCCTGGACCTCCGCCCGGACGTGGTCTTCCTCGACATCCAGATGCCGAAGGCGGGGGGGCTCGAGGTGGTCCGCTCGATGGCGGCGCCGCGCCCGAAGGTCGTCTTCTGCACCGGCTACGACCAGTACGCCGTGGAGGCGTTCGAGCTGCACGCGCTCGACTACCTCCTGAAGCCCGTGACCCGTCCGCGGCTCGCCCAGACGCTCGAGCGCCTCCGGGCGAAGTCGCCGCAGGAGTGGGACGTCGGGGTGGAGGGCGCCGCGCGCGCCGCCGGCGTGGGGGACGACCGGTTCCTCGTCCGGGCCGGCAACAAGTTCCGCGTCGTCGCGCGCGCGGAGGTCGAGTACTTCTCGTCGGAGGACGGGAGCTCGAGCCTCCACACCGCGGCGGAGCAGTTCGCGATGGCGCCCACGCTCAACGTGCTCGAGGCGCGCCTCAATCCCAACCAGTTCTTCCGGGTCTCGCGGGCGGCGATCGTGAACCTGGACCGGGTGGTCGAGGTCGTGCTCGTCGTCGGCGACGGCGAGGTGCGCCTGAAGAGCGGCAAGCGGCTCCCGGTGAGCCGCCGCCGGCTCCAGGCCCTGCTCGCGCACCTCGGCGGGCGCGAGGTGCCGGCGACCGGGCGCGACGAGGAGTGAGCCGCCGGGCGGCCCCCGGGGCCTCAGCGCGTGAGCGACTTCACCGCGTCCTCGAGGTGCTCGGTGGCCTCGCGGATCCGGTCCTCCGGCGAGGGGTCGGACCGCCCGCGGAAGTACCAGCCGGCGCCGAACCCGCCCGCGGCGGCGAGGAGGACGAGGACGACGAAGAGGCGAGTGCGCATGATCAGATCCCGAGTTGCTGGACCGCGTAGCCCCGCTCGCGGAGGGCCTGGAGGAGCTCCAGGACGTGATCGGGGCCGCGGGTCTCGAGGGTGAGCTGCAGCGTGGTGTCGCCGAACCGGCTGGCGAACGCGCGGGTGTGGTGGACCTCGATGACGTTGGCGCGGAGGTTCGCGACGATGGAGGAGACGCGCGCGAGCTGGCCGGGCTTGTCCTGCAGGGCGACGCTGATCCGCACGAGGCGCCCGTCCTTCACCAGGCCCCGCTCGATCACCCGCGCCACCAGGTTCACGTCGATGTTGCCGCCCGAGAGGACCGCGACCACCTTCTTGCCGGCGAGCCCCGGCAGCCGGTGGTGCATGAGGGCGGCCACGCCCACGGCCCCGGCCCCCTCGACCACCGTCTTCTCCTTCTCGAGCAAGTAGAGGATGGCGCTCGCGATCTCCTCCTCCGAGACCGTCACCACCTCGTCCACGACCGTGCGGGCGTGCGCGAGCGTGAGGTCGCCGGTGCGCTTCACGGCGATGCCGTCGGCGAGCGTCTGCGCGCCCTCGAGCGTCACCGGCTTCCCCGCCTCGAGGGCGGCCAGCATGCTCGCGAGGAGCTCGGCCTGGACCCCGACCACCCGGACGCCCGGGCGGCGGGCCTTCACCGCCACGCCGATCCCGGAGACGAGCCCGCCCCCGCCCACCGGGACGACCACCGCGTCGAGGTCCGGGACCTGGGCGAGGATCTCGAGGCCGATCGTCCCCTGGCCGGCGATGACCCCGGGGTCGTCGAACGGGTGCACGAACGTGAGGCCCTCGGCCTGCTCGAGGCGGCGCGCCTCGGCGTAGGCCTCGTCGTAGCTGCTGCCGGAGAGGACGACGCGCGCGCCGTGCGCCCGCGTGCTCGCCACCTTGATGATGGGCGTCGTCTCCGGCATCACGATGGTCGCGGGGTACCCGAGCCGGCCGGCGTGGTAGGCCACGCCCTGCGCGTGGTTTCCGGCGCTCGCCGTGATGAGCCCGCGCGCGCGCTCCTCGGGCGACAGCGTGAGGAGCCGGTTGAGCGCGCCTCGCTCCTTGAAGGAGCCGGTCATCTGGAGGTTCTCGAGCTTCAGGAACGCCTCGGTCCCGGTGAGGCGCGAGAACGTCTCGCTGCGCGCGCACGGCGAGAGGTAGACCCGCTCGCGGATGCGGGCCAGCGCGGCTTCGACGTCGGAGAGCTCGACCATGGAGGGGAGGGAGCCTAGCCCGCACCCTCCTCCACCGGCAAGCGGATGGGCCCGCTCACCCTGAGCCTGTCGAAGGGCGCTAGTGCTGGACCAGCCGCCGGGCGAGCTCCACCCGGTTCCGGACGCCGAGCTTGTCGAAGATCGTCTTGAGGTGGCTCTTCACGGTCTGGGAGGCGATGCCCAGCCGCTCCGCGACCTCGCGCGACCGCAGGCCGTCGGCGACGAGCAGGGCCACCTCGCGCTCGCGCTGCGTGAGGCCGTCGGCCGGCGCGCCCTGGGGCTCGGTGCCGAGCTGCACGGGCTCCGGCAGCGGCTCGCGCCAGAGGTGGAGCTGCGTACGCCCCTTGCCGACGGCGGTGACCTCGACCCTGAGCCGCTCACCCATGCCTTCGAGGACGAGCGTGCGGCGGATGCCGGGCGGCCCGTTCTGCGCCGCGTCGGAGAGCCCGCGGAGCTCGCCCGGCAGCGCCTGGCCGTCGGCTGCGTCGGCGAAGAAGACGCGGAGCATCTCCTCCGCCTGCCGATCACAGCGGAGGACCCCTCCCACCTCGCAGTGCGCAGCGGCTCCCCGGGGCGCCGGGACGCGAACACTCGCACGGATCATGAAGTCACCCCCATCTGCCGGCGTGTGCAGACCGAACCCACATACTACAGGCCAGCGGTCGAGTGGTCTCCCGACCTGGATGTCAGGTTAGCTCTTTTGGGGATGCGGGAGCGTGGCTAACCGGGTGGCTGGGGCCGGGTTTGCTCAGGGTCGACGTGACCCGGGGGGATGCGACGCTTGACCCACGCGTCGTGATCGGCCGGATGCGCGAAGCGCCCCGCTGAGCGCAGGAACCGGTACACCGGACACAGGCCGTGCGAGCCCTCGCAGAACTCCGTCACGGCAGCGGTCTCCACGGGGACCGGCGGGCCCGCCACTCCCTTGCAGTGCGGACCGCTCCGGCGGCTGAGCAGCGGGCAGCTCATCTCGGATCGACAACCTAGCCATCGTGCCCGCGCGCTCGCTCCGGCCGCCTGCCCGGCGCGCCGGGCGCCGTGCTCAGACCTTCACCTCGAACCCCAGCACCACGTCGGTCGCCGCCTGACCCCCGCGGATCCCCCAGCTCTCCATCGAGGGCTCGTGCACCACGATCATCACCGCGGCGGGCGGGATGCCCGCGGCGGCCTCGAGGTTCCGGACGATCGCCGCGTACAGCGCGCGCTTCGCGTCGAGGCTCCGGCCGGGGAACGCGGTCACCTCGACCAGCGTGAAGCGCGGCCCCTTCGCGGCCTGGAAGCCGCGCTACACTCGGAGGCATGAGCCTCCCCGGTCCGACGACTCCCCTCGTGTTCCTCCCCGGCGCGGGCGGCCGCACCGAGTTCTGGGCGCCGGTCGCGGCGCGGCTCGAGGACCTCGGGCCGCGGGTCCTGCTCGGCTACCCCGGGTTCGGCGACGCGCCGCCGGCGCGCGAGGTCCGATCCCTCGACGACCTGTTCGGCTGGCTCCTCGCCCGCCTGCCCGCGGGCCCCTGCCACGTCGTCGCGCAGTCGATGGGCGGCGTGCTGGCAGTCCGGCTCGCGCTCGAGCACCCCGACCGCGTGGCGAGCCTCACGCTCGCGGCGACCTCGGGCGGGATCGACGTGGCGGCGCTCGGCGGCGCCGACTGGCGGGCGGGGTTCCGTGCCGAGCACCCCGGCGTGCCGGACTGGTTCGAGCGGGACCGGACCGACTTCACCGCGCGGCTGGGCGCGCTCCGGGCGCCGACCCTCGTCCTCCACGGCGACGACGATCCGATCTGCCCGCCGGCCGTCCCGGCGCTGCTCGCGGCGCGCATCCCGGGAGCGCGGAGCGTCCTCGTGCGGGGCGGAACGCACGCCTTCGCCCACGAGCGGCCGGACGAGACCGCGGCCGCCGTCCGGGAGCACCTCCGCGCGGCGGGCGCCGGGGTCCGCCCGCCCGCGACCTGGACCGGCGTCGAGACGCTCCGCCTCGACGGCGCGCGCGGGGTGCTCCGGATCCTCGACCAGACGCTCCTCCCGGGCACCGTCCGCACCCTCGAGCTCCGCACGAAGGAGGAGGTCTGGGAGGCGATCCGTGAGCTGCGGGTCCGGGGCGCGCCGGCGATCGGCGTCGCGGCGGCGGCGGGGATCTCCCTGGCCGCGCGGGACTCCAGGGCGGAGACGTGGGCGGCGCTCGCGGAGGAGGTCCGCGCGGCGAAGCGGTACCTCGCGAGCGCGCGGCCCACGGCGGTGAACCTCTCCTGGGCGCTCGAGCGGATGGAGCGGCGGCTCCTCGCCGAGGAGGGCCGGCCCATCGAGGCGGTGAAGGCGGCGCTCCGGGCGGAGGCCGAGGCCATCCGCGACGAGGACGAGGCGGTCTGCCGGCGCCTCGCGGAGCACGGGCTCTCGCTCCTCGCGCCGGGCATGGGCCTCCTCACGCACTGCAACGCGGGCGCGCTCGCGACGGCGCGCTTCGGGACGGCGCTCGCGCCGATCTACCTCGGCGCGGAGCGCGGGTATGGCTTCCAGGTCTACGCCGACGAGACGCGGCCGCTGCTCCAGGGCGCCCGCCTCACCGCGTGGGAGCTGATGGCCGCGGGCATCGACGTGACGCTGCTCTGCGACAACATGGCGTCGTTCCTCCTGCGGCAGGGCAAGGTGCAGGCGGTGCTCGTCGGCTGCGACCGGGTGGCGGCGAACGGCGACGTGGCCAACAAGATCGGGACCTCGGGCGTGGCGATCCTCGCCCGCCACTACGGGATCCCGTTCTACGTCGTGGCGCCGCTCTCGACCGTGGACCTCGCCTGCCCGACGGGCGCGGACATCCACATCGAGGAGCGCCCCGCGGAAGAGGTGACGGAGCGCTGGTACGCGCAGCGGATGGCGCCGAAGGGCGTGAAGGTGCTCAACCCGGCCTTCGACGTCACCGACGCCGCGCTCGTGACCGCGATCGTCACGGAGCGCGGGGTGGTCCGGCCGCCTTACGCGGAAGGGCTGCGGGCGGTGCGCGCCGGGCTATGAACGCCGCGGGCGCGGGCCGCCTCACGCGCTCCGCACCTGCCGCTTCACCGCCGCGACGAACTCGTCGAAGCGCGCGGCGTCGGGGCCGGCCTGGGCGATGTCGAGCCCGGGGCGCCCGTCGGGGCGGAGGAGCCGGACGAATCGGACCTTGCGGAAGCTGAGCGCCACGACCGCGCCGCACACCCCCGCGGCCACCCAGCAGGCCAGGCTCACCCGCTGCGCCCACGGCCCGTAGCCCGGCTGGGCCAGGACCACCGCCGCGGCCACCGCCAGCGATCCGAGCATGATGGCGCGCTTGAGCCAGCGGTTGCGCACGAAGATCTCGTCCGTGCGCGGGGTGAGCGCGCCGAGCCGGACGGTGGTGTGGCGCCGCGACCCGAGCAGCCACGAGGCGTCCACCTCGACGCGGTCGCCGTACAGCGCGATCCTGCGGCGCACCTGGAGCAGGCGCTCGGTGTAGACCGCGATCGGTGACGCGGTGCGGTCCGGGGAGCTCAATGCAGCTCCACCTCGAACCCGAGCCGGCGCGCCGACTCGATGAGGTCGTCGGTGGGCTGGACCTTCATCGGCACGGCGAGCGTCGTCTCGGACTGCGCCGGGATGATCGCGCGGACCGAGACCGCGCAGCTGCCGGGGTGCTTGCCGAGGAGGGCGCGGAGGTCGGTCGCGCGCTCGCGGGAGAGCTTGTCCGCGTCGATCCGCATCGCCACCTCGGAGGTCTTCTGGTTGCGGACCGCGGCGAGCGGCAGGACGTCGATCGCGGTGAGCTCCGCGCGCGGCGTCTCCTCCTCGCGGTTGTTGATCTTCACCTCGCCTTGCACGACCACCGGCTCGTCCGACTTGAGGAGGTGCTCCCAGTCCGCCCAGCCCTTCTGCGCCGGCCGCCCGTTCTGGGACGCGCGTGACGCCCAGCAGATCACCTCGACCGTGCCAGTGAGGTCCTCGAGGGTCACGAAGCCGAACCGCGTGCCCTTCTCCTTGTTCATGCGCTCGCGGAGGCTCGCGACGATGCCGACCACGGTGACCTTGTCGCCCGCGCGCTTCTGGGCGACGGCGGCGCAGGTGGTCGAGCCGTACCGCTTGACCTCGCGCACGTGGCTCTGGAGCGGGTGGCCGGTGAGGTAGAAGCCGAGCGCCTCCTTCTCGAGCGCGAGCCGGATCCGCTCCGGCCACTCCTCGACCGTGGTCTCACCGATCACCTCGCCGGGCTTCGGGTAGCGCGGCTTCACCTCGACGGCGGGGCCGCCGAAGAGGCTCGCCTGGCCGCTCATGCGATCCGCCTGCGCCGAGGCGCCCGCGTTGAACGCGGCGTCGATCCCGAAGAAGAGCTGCCAGCGCGGGACGCCCTCGAAGTCGAACGCGCCGCTCTTCACGAGCGCCTCGACGACCTTCTTGTTGATGCGCCGGGCGTCCACGCGGGTCGCGAACTCGAAGAGGCTCTTGAACGGCCCGCCCTCCTCGCGCGCCTGGAGGATGGCCTCGACCGCGGACTCGCCCACGCCCCGGACCGCGCCGAGGCCGAACCGGATTCGACCCTTGCCCTTGCCCCCCGGGAACGCCCCGAAGTCTTTCCCCGACTCGTTCACGTCGGGTGACAGAACCTCGATCCCGTCCGCGCGCGCCTCGGAGATGTGGAGCACCACCTTGTCGGTGTTCGACGCCTCGCTCGAGATGAGCGCGGCCATGAACTCGACCGGGTAGTGGGCCTTGAGCCACGCGGTCTGGACGGTGAGGAGGCCGTACGCGGCGGAGTGCGACTTGTTGAAGCCGTACGCCGCGAACTTCTCCATGAGGTCGAAGACGTAGGTGGCGATCTTCTCGTCCACCCCCTTCTCCAGCGCGCCCTTCATGAAGATGGCCCGCTGCTTCGCCATCTCCTCGGCCTTCTTCTTGCCCATCGCGCGCCGGAGCAGGTCGGCGCCGCCGAGCGAGTAGCCGCCCAGGACCTGGGCGATCTGCATCACCTGCTCCTGGTAGACGATGACGCCGTAGGTCGGCTCGAGCACCGGCTCGAGGAGCGGGTGGGGGTACTGGACCTTCTCGCGGCCGTGCTTGCGGTCGATGTAGACGTCGACCATCGTCCGCCCGTCCTCGAGCTTCTGGTCGAGCGGGCCGGGGCGGTAGAGCGCGCCCGCGGCGATGACGTCCTCGAACCGCGAGGGCTTCATCTTGATGACCATCTCGGTGAAGCCCGAGGACTCCATCTGGAAGACGCCCGCGGTGTCGCCGCGCCCGATGAGGTCGTAGACCGCCGGATCGTCGAGCGGGATGTCCGACGCCTCGAAGTCCTTCCGTTCGGGGTGGTTCTGCTTCACGAGCCGCAGGGCGTCGTCGATGACGGTGAGCGTCTTGAGCCCGAGGAAGTCGAACTTCACGAGGCCGGCGGCCTCGACCTCGTCCTTCGCGAACTGCGACACCAGCATCTCGGACTTGTCGTCCTTGTAGGCCGGCACGTAGTCCCAGAGCGGCTTGTCGGCGATGACCACGCCCGCGGCGTGCAGGCCCGCCTGGCGGTTCAGCCCCTCGAGCGCCATGCAGACGTCGAGGAGGTCCTTGGTGGTGACGGTCTGCTGGACGCCGCTCGTGTCCACCCACTGCGAGATGACGGACGGCTTCTTGTAGAGCTCCTCGAGGCGCGGCTCGGGCTGCGCCTTCTCGCTCCCGAAGACGAGCTCCTTGAGCGGCGGCGTCTTGCCCTGCACCGGGTCGGGGACGAGCTTCGCGATCCGGTCGCCCTCGGCGAAGGGGAGGCCCATCACGCGGACCACGTCGCGGATGACCGAGCGCGCCTTGAGCGAGCCGAAGGTGATGATCTGGCCGACGTTGTCCTTGCCGTACTTCTCGCGGACGTAGCCGATCACCTCGTCGCGCCGGTTCTGGCAGAAGTCGACGTCGAAGTCGGGCATCGACACGCGCTCGGGGTTGAGGAACCGCTCGAAGAGGAGGTGCCAGCGGAGCGGATCGAGGTCGGTGATCCGGAGCGACCAGGCGACGATCGACCCCGCGCCGGAGCCGCGGCCGGGGCCGACCGGCACCTTGTGCCGCTTCGCCCAGTTGATGAAGTCCTGCACGATGAGGAAGTAGCCGGCGAACCCCATCTTCCTGATGACGCCGAGCTCCATCTCCAGGCGCTGGCGGTAGAGGTCGCGGTCGTGCGGGTAGCGCCCGTCGATCTCGCGGAAGCGGGCGTCCAGCCCCTCCTTCGCGAGCTTCTGGATGAACTCCTCCTCGCTCGTGCCCTCGGGGAGCGAGAAGCGCGGGAGGAACGACTTCCCGAGCTTGAGCTCCACGTTGCACATCTCGGCGATGCGCAGCGTGTTGTCGATCGCCTCCTTGTACTGCGGGAGCGCCGCGTCCATCTCCGCGCGCGAGGTGATGAAGAGGCCGTCGGTGTCGTGGCGGAGCCGCTTCGGATCCTGGAAGGTCTTGTTGGACGCGATGCACATCAGGACCTCGTGCGCCTTCGCGTCCTCCCGGCGCACGTAGTGGGCGTCGGCGGTGGCGACGAGCGGGATGTCCTCGTCGCGCCCGAGCTGCGCGAGCTTCGCGTTCACGTCGACCTGCTCGGCCATCCCGTTCGACTGCACCTCGAGGAAGAACGAGCCCGGCTCGAAGATCTCCTTGTACTCGCGGGCGACCGCGCGCGCGCCGTCCATGTCGCCCTGCCGGCAGAGGCGCGGGACCTCGCCGCCGAGGCAGGCCGTCATCCCGACGAGCCCCTTCGAGTGCTCGCGCAGGAGCTGCTTGTCGATGCGCGGGTCGTAGTAGAACCCCTCGGTGAAGGCCTTGGAGGAGAGCAGGCGGAGGTTGGCCCAGCCCTCGGCGTCCTTGGCGAGGAGGATGAGGTGCCGGCCGATCCGCTCCGTCCGGTCGAGCCGCCCCTTCTCGCCCGCGACGTACGCCTCCATCCCGAGGATGGGCTTCACCCCGGCCTCCTTCGCCTTCTTGTAGAAGTCGACGGCGCCGAAGAGGTTGCCGTGGTCGGTCACGGCGACGGTGTTCTGGCCCTTGGCCTGGACCGTCTTGACGAGATCCTTGATGCGGATCGCGCCGTCGAGGAGAGAGTAGAGCGTATGGAGATGGAGGTGCGCGAAGTCGCCGGACATGTGAGACCGATTCTTAGCAAGGCGGTCTGACGTCGGCCACCGGTCGCTCGCCCAGCTCCCACGAGAGCCCGTCCGGCGCCGCGCCGTGGACGCGGACATGGCCCTCGTGGACGCCGTGCAGGTGATGCGCCGCGCAGAGGGACTCCCGAGGTACTCCTGCGCGATCGCCTCCACCCGCTGCCACTTCGGCGTGTTCGCGCGGAGCACCTTCCCCGCGACCTCGAGCGCCCGATCGACGACCTCGCGCTCCTCCGGCGCGAGGTCGATGACGATCCTGTGCCAGCGCTTCTCCTCCTGGTCGTCGTCCGCCGGGGTCGCGTCGCCCCGTGCCGCAGCCCGGAGCCCGCGCACCGTATCCCGCTTCGCCCGCTCGACCCACTCGGCCTCGGAGTCCCCGACCGCTACGCCGACGATCGCCACCGCCTTCTTGATGTCGACCTCTCCTGCTCGCAGCGCCGCGCGAAGGAGCGGCCGAGTCCGCAGATCGCGGGCCAGCTTCGCCCATTCCTTCGCCGTCCGCGGCGCGAGCGAGAGCTCCTCGCGGACGTAGTCGCCCAGGTTCGCGTACCCGAGCCGCATCGGGCCATCGCCCGTGCAGAGCGCGTCGAGGCACTCGCCCATCGCAACCGCGATCGCGCCGCAGCGAGGCACTGAACAAGAGTACAAAACGACGGTCTGTCAACGACCGGGACGCCGATCTGCTTCGATCCGAAGTATGAAGCTCCTATCCGCAGGCGCTCGGTCCGCACCGGAGGAGACGACGACATGAGATCCCTTGCCCTCGCTGTCATGGCCTCGATGCTCCTCGCTGGCTGCGGTGCTGGAGAGGGCAACCCGTGCGAGCCCGGGAAGTGGATCTGCTTCGACCCGAGCCGCGTCTCCGTCCGGATGCACGTGGGTGAGCTGCCGTGCTTTCGCGCGAAGGCGATCATTCGCCCGATCGGCGGCACCCCTGACGGCACCTACGTCGGCGTGTGGGCCGAGGTGGACGACGAGGACCCGGCGCTCAACCCGAGCTCCGTCGACACGGAGTGGCCCACCGGGCAGGACTGGTTCACCGTGCGCGCATGCGTGGACTACCCCCTCGACGTCGGCTCGTACGATTCGCACCTGTATGTCCGGGCGCAGCTCGACGACGGCGCGCCGTACGGCGGCTCGCCCTTCGTCCTCCCCGTGCATGTCGAGGTCCTACCCTGATCGACGGTACGCGCCTGCGGCGGCTCTACCGCGTCGCTATGGGTAGGCGGGTCGGCCCACGCCGCAGGTGATACGCCAGGTACCGCAACTCATACGGAGTCAAACAGGCAGATCGGGCGAATGACCTCGGGATGGCTCAGCGGCGGCGCCGCAGGGCCACCGCCGCCAGGGCGAGCAGGACGAGCGGCGACGCACCGCCCGAGGCACAGCCGCCGCCGGAGTCCGGCGCCGCGTCGTCGTCCTCGTCCTCGTCGCACACGTCGCCCGCGCCGTCGCCGTCGGCGTCCAGCTGGTCCGGGTTCGCGGCCGTCGGGCAGTTGTCGGTGCCGTCGGGCACGCCGTCGTCGTCGTCGTCCTCGTCGCACACGTCGCCCGCGCCGTCGTCGTCGGAGTCGGTCTGCGAAGGATCGTGGACGGAGATGCAGTTGTCGCAGGCGTCGCCGACCCCGTCACCGTCCCACTCCGCCTGGTCCGCGTTGGCCGTCGCCGGGCAGTTGTCGGCGGCGTCCGCCGTGCCGTCGCAGTCCACGTCGCCGTCGCAGGTCTGGGCGCGGGCCGGGGTCGCGAGGAGGAGGCCGAGCACGAGGAGGCCGACGTTCGCAGCGACGAAGCGGGGGATGGACATGCGCTGGCTCCCTTCTCGCGCCGCGACGCGCGGCGGACGATCGAAGGCTACCTCGATCGGCTCCGCCCGCGCACCCCGCACGCGGACGGTAGGTCGCTGTACGATTCGTGAACGACCTGCGGCGACGGGGGTCGAGCGATAGGCGGGGCCTCCGGGACCCGCCGCGCGACGCTCGCGCGGGCCGCCGCGCCGGGCGCCCCACACGCGCCTCCGGCTGCGCACAGCCACTTCACGTGGCGTCACTCCGGGCGCCCGCGCCGTCACCCGAGTCGTGGGCTATCCAGGGCGCACGAGACGTGTATGGTCGAGATCGGAGTCGCACCCCGCGTCAAGGCACGGAGCTTCACCAAGGGAGATGCCCGAAATGACGAAGACGAGACGAGCGGCCACGGTGCTCTGGGCCGCAGGACTGATCGCCGCTGCCGGCTGCAGCTCCTCCGACGACGCCGCCTCGGGACCGGCCGACGCCGCCGCCTTCTGCCGGCAGCTCGTCGCGGCCGAGGTGGACCGGGCCCTCCACTGCGATGTGCTCGAGGCGCCCCCCGAGATCTACGCGATGTTCTTCGACTGCGCGGCCTTCGCGGAGGCGCAGGCCGAGGGCCGCGCGGTCTACGACGCGAGCGCGGCGGCGGAGTGTCTCGCGGCGATCCGCGGCACGAGCTGCTGGGAGTTGACCCGAGCCGGCTTCTTGATGACCGCCGGCTCGCGCGCGGAGGCGTGCCGGGCGGCCCTCGTGCCGCAGGTGGAGCCGGGCGGCGCCTGCAAGAGCCTCCAGGGGTTCGAGTGCCGGGACGGCTACTGCCAGTTCGACAGCTTCGAGGCCTGCCTGGCGGGAGGCACCTGCGTCCCCCTCGCCGCGCCGGGCGCGGAGTGCAGCACCGCGTCGCTCTCCAGCACCTGCACCGAGGGGTACTCCTGCGAGTGGACCTGCGTGGACGACGCGTGCCAGGACACGTGCGTGGAGGCCGCCACGCACGTCGCGGTGGGCCTCGGTGAGACCTGCACCGACGAGATCCTCTGCGAGGACCCCTACTACTGCGCGTCCGTCCCCGAAGCGCCCGGCACGTTCACCTGCCAGCCGCGTGCGGCCGCGGGGCAGTCCTGCGGAGAGGTCGCCTGCCGGTTCGGGACGTGGTGCATGGACGGGACCTGCACCGCGCCCCTCCAGGCCGGCGCGGACTGCTCCTCCCTCCCCGAGTTCTGCGCGCTGGGGCTCTACTGCAACGAACAGTCCGTGTGCGCCCGGAGCCCCACGGCGGGCGAGAGCTGCGACTCCGGGGCGGCGTGCGTCGACTCCTGGTGCGACGGGTCGGAGGAGACCGCGGTGTGCAAGCCGTACCGGGCGCCCGGGACCGTCTGCGGCCTGAGCGGGACGTTCGAGGACGAGGTGCTGTCCTGCGGCCCCGGGTACCTGTGCATGGACGTGGAGACGGACGGCGAGGACATGGGCGTCTGCGCCCGCCTGTACTGCCCGCTGCTCTAGCTCCGGTCGGCCGATCGTCCGGTCCGGTGGCGCCGCACGGCGCCGCCGGGCCTGGACGGGGTGTCGCCGGGCCGGGCCGTCACGACGCGGGGTCGCGCGCGCTCTACGCGTACGAAGCGCCGCGCCCCACCGTCGTGACGCACGGCGGCGCCGGCGTGTGCGCGAGGAGAAGCCATGCCCGGCGTCGTTCAGAGTGTCCCGGCGGTCCGCGCGCAGGAGGCGGCGCGACCGATCCCAAAGGTGAAGCACCCGAGCTTCCCGTTCCTGCGCACCGTCCGGGCGCGGATGCTCGAGCGCTACATCTTCAACTTCCGGATCCGGCCCGAGGAGCTGAAGAAGCGGTTGCCGGCGCCGTGGCTCGAGCCGCAGGTGGTGAACGGGTACAGCGCCGTCTCCTTCTGCATCCTCTGGCTCGATCGGCTCACCGTCTTCCCCATCCCGCCGGTGCTCCGGTTCGCCACCATCTCGTGCGCCTACCGCATCGGCGTGATCGACGCCTCCGAGCCCACCCCGGTCCCCTCGGTGTACGTGACCGATCGCTGGGCGGACCTCCCGCTCATCGCGCGGCTGGGCCCGCTCATCCTCCAGGACACGATCCCGGTGATCAAGGCGGCCATCGGCCACGACAACGGCGGGGGCACCCACGTCCAGATGAGCTACACCGACGGCGCGGCCCTGTTCTCCGCCTCGGTCCGGCCGGCGCCGGAGCTGGGCTCCAAGGTGTTCGGCTCCGTGCCCGAGTTCGCCCAGTTCATCAAGGGCGGGGTCTCGAGCTACGGCCCGTCGCTCGTCCCGGGGAAGCTGACCAAGGTCGACCTGTACAAGGAGGACACGAGCTACGCTCCGCTCCACGCCGACGTCGAGTTCAGCGAGCTGAACGAGGAGAGCTGGGCGGACGCGGGCCTGGAGTTCGACAGCGCGGTGACCGCGCGCGGCGCGCAGTACGACTGGGCCTACCGCGGGCTCTACTCCGCGGGCCCGGCCGTACCCCGCTGATCGGGGCCGGCGGCGGCTCCCGCGGCCCGCCTCGGGAGCCGCGCCGCGAGGAAGGCGCCCCAGAGGACGTGCCCGGCGGCCCAGGCCGAGAGCGCGGCGGCGAGCCGGACCGGCGGGGGGACGGTCCACCACGCCGCCGCCGCTGCGGCGAGCGTGCCCAGCACGGCGGCCGCGTTCGGTACCCACAAGGCGCGCGGCAGGGGCTCGCGGCAGACGAGCCACAGCCCCGGGGCGTGCCCGACGAAGGCCGCGGCGCGGCGCGTGCGCTCCGAGGGGGAGCTCTGGGAGCTGGAGCGCTTCAGACCTGCCGAAGATCGCACGCGCCTCCGGGCCGGGCAAGGCGTGCGCCGGCGCAGCGCGCCGGATCACTTCGCGGCGTTCGCGGGTGTCGCCGCCGGGGCGGGGGTCGGCTCCCGCACCCTGATCGTCAGCTTCGCGTGGAAGTGGGTGACGCGGGGCCACTCGTGCGTGGGCATCCCCTCCATGAAGCAGGTGTTCCAGTCGTCCTTCACGCCCGGGAAGAGCTCCTGGGGCTTCCGGCGGTTGCAGACCATGAGCGGCGTGCCCGCGGCGTCCTCCAGGATCGACTCGAGGGAGACCCACGCCAGCGCATCCCCGTGGTTGAAGGCGGTGATCACGGGCTTGGGGCGGCTCGTGTCCATCTTGCGCCTGTCCTCGGCGATGTCCTTTGCCGTGGGCCGGTTGCGGACGCGCACCTCCACGAGCTCCACAGGCCCGGCCCGGAAGCGCACCGGGGCGATGCCGTCCGCCGGCAGCGGGATGACCTCGTCGATGTGGTACTCGTTGACGGACGTCCCCGGTACGTCACCCATGGTGGCGCATCCAGTCAGCAACACCGCCGCGACGGTGGCGGCGCACACGATCTGGTTCATGAGGTCCCTCCTCCTGCGCCGACCCTCACATCCCAGCGGTGCGGCGTCAAGCGTCGATCGCCGGAGTCCCTCGCCGTCCGCGGGTCCCGTCCAGGCGCTGCCCGGTCACAGGCGGGCGGTGAACGCGGCGAGCAATCGGCCCAGGGTCTCCGGCTGGCTGAGCATCGCGAGGTGACCGCCAGGCACCTCCTCGACGTCGGCATGGAGCCGCCGCGCCATGAGGCGCTGCCGGGCCGGTGGGAAGTCCTGATCGCCGCTGAACACCACGTACAGGGCAGGCAGTTCACGCGGAGTGTAGCGGATGGGCTCGCAGTACAGACGGCGTGACTCGGCGGTGAAGCCCTTGACGACGGCGTCCGCCTGTTCGCCGCTCAGATCCGCGCACAGGCCCCTACGGATCGCCGACTCCGGCACCTTCGTCCCGGCGAGCCTGACGACGAGGGGCAAGATCGTGCGTTGCGGAAACGGCAGGCACGAGAAGAAGTCCTCGTTCGGCAGCGGGATCATGGCCGCCATCGCGACCAGACCCACGACGCGGTCGCCCAGCACCTCGCTCATCCTCATCATCAACGTCCCGCCGAGCGAATGGCCGACGAGCACGATCCGCGGGTGGCGCAGCCCCTGGATCTGCCGGGTGAGAGCGGTCTCGTACTCCTCGAACGTCAGCTTGGCGGCCTCCGCCTGACCCCTCCTCGGAAACGAGGCGAAGGAGCTCTCGGCGCCCGCGATCGGCGCCAGCCGTCTCCAGATGTCCGGCGACAGCCCCGCGCCGTGAATGAAGACGATGACGGTGTCGGTCTGCGGCATGGCGCCAGCTCCGATCCCTCGGGTCGTGCAGGACCGTCGAAGTTGGACGCAGCTTAGCTCGCCTCGCGAACACTGCCACCCAGACCGCCCGATCGGGATCTGTGACGGTCGCGACGAGCGCGGCCCAGGCCGAACCGCGTGCCAAGGTCCGTGGCGCGCACCGCGCGGCCGCGGCGAGGACGCCAATCTCCGCGCAACCGAGGGTCGCTCTCGAGGCACGACCGTTGCAGCCGCACCCATGGCCATCGACGACCAGGAGCGCTCATGCAAATCCGACCCGCCGGTTCCGCCGCGATCCTCCCGACCCTCGACCCGCTCGTCGCCTCGCCCTCCGTGCCGAAGGCGCGCGCGACCGAGGTCGCGCTCGATCGGATCGAGCTCCCGACATCGATCACCAGCCTCGGCGCCGTCGCGCCGAAGAAGCCCGCAGACCCGCGGTCGCTCGCGGGCCTCCCGACGCTCATCGCCGACGCGCAGGTCGCGGCGCTCGGGGGCGGAGACGGTCCCCCGGACCCGGAGACGTTCGCGTCCCTGCGCGCCCGGCTCGAGCAGGCGCGGGCGGCGTTGCCGCCCGCGTACCGGGAGGCCGTCGCCGACCCCCTGCTCGCGACGCTCGACCGCCTCGGCGCGCGCGGGTACGCCCGCGTCCTCGCCGAGGATCCCGACCGTGTGGGCGAGGCCGCGCTCCTGCTCGACGTGGCGCAGGCGGTGCTCCAGCGGGGCGAGGGGTACGAGGCGCGCGCGACGGCCGCGTTCCAGGAGGTGGTGAGCGACCTCTACGACGGCTTTCTCTCCAAGGAGGATCGCCGGGGCGTGAAGCCGCCGGACCACGGCGTCGCTGCGCCACTCGTGCGGTGGGGCCGCGCCGACACCGGGCCCTACACCTGGCCCGCGACGGCGACCGCCTTCCTCGACGTGGAGGCGGCGGTGGTGAGCCTGCCCGCGCCGAACGCCTCCGCCGGGCTCCTCGCGTGGCCCGCGCTGGCGCACGAGACCGCGGGGCACGACCTCCTCGAGGCCGACGCCGGTCTGCGCGACGAGCTCGCCGGCGTGGTGCGCCAGCGACTGCGCGCCGAGGGGCTCGGGGCCGTCGCCGACTACTTCGCGGAGCGCATCGACGAGACCGCGGCGGACGTCCTCGGTGTCCTCAACATGGGGCCCGCGGCGGCGGTCGGGCTCGTCGGCTACTTCCGGGCCCTCAACGGCGCGGCGGGCGGTTCCCCGGCGCTCCGCACCGCCGGCCCCGAGGAGGACTCGCACCCCGCCGACCTCGTCCGCGCGTACCTCGCCGCCGAGACGGTGCGGCTGCTCTCGTTCGACGGCGCCGCAGCGTGGGCGGACCGGCTGGTCGCCGAGGCCGATCGGGACCTCGGGCGGATCCGCCTGGGCGGCGTGAACGTGTCGCCGGGGATCGCGAAGGACGCGGCGGCCGTGGTGGCGAAGGCCATCGTGCGGACGAAGCTCGCCGCGCTCGAAGGGAACGCGCTGGGCGACATCCAGGACTGGCGCAACGAGGACGAGCGGATCGTGGCCGCGCTCCGGACGCGGATCGCCGGCACGGAGGCCGCCGGGACGGAGGGGAAGTACGTGAAGGGCGCGTACGCGGCCCACGCGGTGGCCGCGGGGGTCTACGAGGCCGTCGCCGGGAGCACCCGGCCGGCGGAGGTCATGCCGCGGATGGTCGAGGTGCTGGCGGACATGCACGCCCGGAACCCGGCGTGGGCAACTCCCCGGCGGGCCTCCCCGGGGACGCCGAAGGCCTGAACGGCGCAGGGCCGGAGCGTGCTGCTCCGGCCCTGCGCCCGGCGACGCGCCGCGGCACGTTCCTTCGCTCTGCGTACGGGGATTGTCCCGGTGGCACCGGGGGCCGCGGGCGCGCGCGGAACCGCAGCGGAACGCGCTCTTCGCGCAGAGTTCCGCGCGGGTGCATCGTTCGAGGTTCGTCCGGCTTCGCAGGCGTTGCAGGCCGCCGCGGCGCTCTGTCAGCGTGCGCTCACCACGGACGGCCCTGATGAACCCGTGACTGACTCCTCTGCGGCCGTCTCCACTCGTATGGAAGGACGAAAGGACGGCAGACCATGTTCCAGAGAACGCGGAGCGCCGCGCTCGTCGCCGCCACCCTGTGGCTCGCGACGGCGCCCCTCGCCGCGCGCGCGGCCACGCTCGGGTACGACACGCTCTCCTGCAGCCAGGTCCGGTTCTACGCCAACGGCGTCGCCTGGGCCGACCTGCACTACAGCGTGAACGGCGGCGGCCAGCTCAACGTACGGATGGCCCAGAGCGGCACGAACGCCTCGTACACGGTGAGCGGCCTCACGAGCGGCGCCACCATCCGCTACTTCGTGACCTACGTGAACGCAGGGCAGGGCTTTGCCATCGACTCGCCGTGGGCCACGATGACGGTGCGCTGCGGCGGCACGGGCACCCGGTACACGCTCACCGTCACCCGCGCCGGCACCGGCAGCGGAACGATCACCTCCACCCCGGCGGGCATCAGCTGCGGCGCGAACTGCAGCGCGAGCTACGCGAGCGGCACGACCGTGACGCTCCGCGCGGCGCCGGCGAGCGGCTCGACGTTCGCCGGCTGGAGCGGCGCCTGCGTCGGCACCGGCGCGTGCGCCACCACCATGACCGCAGCGCGCGCCGTGACCGCGACGTTCGACACGAGCGGCGGTGGCACGGGGGACGCGTGCACCGCGTGCATGTACCACCGGCTCGTCTGGTCGGACGAGTTCAGCGGCAGCGGCCAGCCGGACGCGACCCGCTGGAACTACCACGTCGGCAACGGATGGAACGCCGGCGCGTTCAGCGGCTGGGGCAACGGCGAGTGGGAGTGGTACCGCCCCTCCGAGTGCTACCAGTCCGGCGGGAACCTGGTGCTCCGCGCGCAGTGGTTCCCGAGCCCGTTCCAGGTGGGGGGCCGGAGCTGGTACCAGACCTCGTGCCGCATCACGACCCAGGGCAAGCGGTCGTGGAGCAAGGCGCGCGTCGAGGCGCGCATCGCGATGCCGAGCGCGGCCGGGACCTGGCCCGCGTTCTGGATGATGGGGAACTCGTACGACGGCTCGTACACGTCGAGCTACGCCCCCGCCGCGGGTGCCTACGACACGATGGCGACCAACTGGGCGAGCTGCGGCGAGATCGACATCATGGAGCACAAGAACACCGACACGACCGTCGTCCACAACCTGTTCTGGGACACGCGCACGGGCGTCCTGCCCTGGAGCGGCACCAACGTCGCGAACGCCCCCAGCACGAGCAGCGTCGGCAACGTCACGCAGTTCCACACCTACGCGCTCGAGTGGAACGACTCGGTCATGTACTGGTACGTGGACAACGTGCGCGTGAAGACGCAGTCGGTCTCGGCGAGCACGATGGAGGAGTACCGGCAGAGCTTCTTCATCCTGCTCAACCTCGCGCTCGGCGGAGCGTTCCCGGCCCAGGACCCGGCCCAGGGCAGCTTCCCGCTGTACATGTACGTGGACTACGTCCGCGTGTACCAGCAGTGAAGTATGGACGAGGGGCCGCTCGCCCGCGCCGCGCCGGCGGGCGGGCGGCCCC
>JAEYOU010000097.1 GCA_023411405.1 Pseudomonadota bacterium
GCCCGGTCACGTCGATCACGCCCGCGCGGCGGTAGCGTCGCGTAGTTCTGGTGAACATCCGCTCGCCCTGAGCCTGTCGAAGGGCGAGCTGTTGCGGCCCCGCTCCCTTCGCTCGTAGCTCCTCCCGGAACGCCTCGAGCCCGGCGTCGGGAAGGGCCACGGTGCCGCGTGGGACGGGTCCGGCACCGCGGCGACCTCCCTCGCTTCGCGCGGCCCGGACCGGCTCCGTACTGGAGACGGTCCCGCGCGCTCGGGGGGCGCCTGCAACTCCGTGGGTGCCGGCGCGCTCGATGAGCGGAGCCGTGCTGAGGAGCCGGGTGCCCTCGCGTCGCCGTCACCCAAATTGCAGGCGGCGTCCGTACTGGTGACGTGGTCTCGGGCGCGCTTCGCTCGGTCGAGAGTGTGAACTCGCGGCGAAGCCGCGCTCCGATTCCGGGGCCTCCTGGGGGGCGGTCGGCGCTGCGCCGGCCCCGCCCTCGGGTTGGTTCCGATGGGGCGGGCTCGAGGCGTCCCGCTCGTCGCGGCCTTCGCTCCGCTCGCTGACGGACGGGCGTTGCTCACTCGCGCGCCCCTGAACCTGTCGAACCGTGGGCGGCGACTGATCGAGAGATCGCGGCCCCCCGCCGCACCCGCACCGTGCCCGCCAGCTCCCCGCCGCGGGTACTTTCCCTTTGCATTTCGCGGCCGTCGATCGTAGAAAGGCCGTCCCGCGCGGTCCGGATCACCAGCGCCGACGGGGGCGAAGGACGCCTGGGTAGCTCAGTTGGTAGAGCAGGGGACTGAAAATCCCCGTGTCGCTGGTTCGATTCCGGCCCCAGGCACTCCAACTTCGCTCGAGCAACGAAGCCCAGAGGACTGCAAAGTCCCCTGGGCTTCACTGTTTTTCGGCGCCGCGGCGGAGTCCGCGGCGGCGGGGGTCGCGAGTCCATCCGGTCCACGGGATCCGGGCGGATCCGGGGCCGCTGCTACAACTCTGCTACAGACGTCCTGCGTCAAACCCATCGCCCTCGCCATGAGCGCGGCGAGCTGCTCGGGCGTCTGCCGGCCGTAGACCCGCTCCAGCATCCGCGTGTCCTTGTGGCCCATCGCCTGCGCGATCGGGAAGAGCGGCACGCCCGCCTCGACCTGCCACGAGGCGAACGTGCGCCGGAGGTCGTTCGGGCTGCAGCGCTCGATCTTCGCCGCGGTGCACGCGTCGGCGAGGTCGCGGCGGACGTTCGCCCACGGCTGGAAGAGCGCGTCGCCGGCGCCGCGCGCGTGCTCGAGCGCGTACGCGAGGAGCGACTTCTGGGCCGGGCTCACGATCGGCACCGTCCGGAAGCGCGTCTTGCGCTTCGTGCCGCGGAGGAGCACGGTGGCGAGCCCCTCGCCGACGTCGCCGCGCCTCGCCAGCTCCGTCTCGCGCCAGCAGGCGCTCGTCGCGACGATGAACGCGACGCGCGCGGCGCGGTCGGCGGTGAGCTTCCCCAGGAGCTTCGCGAGCTCGTCGGCCGTGAGCGCGCGCTTGCGCGGCTCGTACCCCGGCGAGAACGCGATCGGGATGACCTCCTCCACGCGCCCGCGCCACTGGCCGGCGCGGATGGCGAGCCGGAGCGACTTCCGGAGCACGACCAGCTCCTTCGCGATGGTCGTGTCGGCGGCGCCCTCGGCGCGCCGGCGGGAGATGTAGCCGTCCACGTCGGCCGGGCGGAGCCGCGCGAGCGGGAAGGGGACGTGCTCGCCGCGCGCGTTCGTCTCGAAGACGCGGACCAGGTGCCCGGCCTTGGTCTCGTGGAAATCGACGGTGTCGCGGCTCCGCCGCCCGGCCGCGACCTCCTCCTCGTCGAGCTTGAGGAGGAGCTGCAGCGCGCTCGTCAGGGTCGCCGTCCGCGCGGCCGCGTGATCGGGATCGGCCGCGTCGCGCTCCCACTGGCGGACCACGGCCTCGGCGGCGCTCCGGTCGCGGCACTTCGTGGTCCGGGTGATGCGCCGGCCGTTCTCGTAGACCCAGCCGTACCAGACGCGACCACGCTTGAAGAGCCGCTGCATCCCAGGACCTCCTTCGCGTACCGCTCCCACGTCTCGAGGGGCACTCTCAGCAGCCCACGGACACCCGCGGCGCGGTTCGCAGCGCGGCGCAGGTGCTCGTAGGCGAGCGACCGCGAGCAGCCGAGCGCACGCCGCACGTCCGTCGCGGAGACCCAGACGGTGACGAGCTTGAAGCGCCGCTCTGCGGTCACGAACTCCACGTCAGCGCCCCTTCCGCTCCTTCGCGGGCGCGTCGAAGCCGGCGCCCTTCTCCCGGACCTCGAGCCCGCGCTGATAGAGCAGGTGCACGAGGTAGCCCATTCGATCCATGCCGAGCGCTTCGCGGTCGGCGTCGAGCTGGTGCGTGGCGGCCGGCGGGAGACCGAAGTCGGTCAGGTATCCGTGGAGCAGCCGGACGACGAGTGCCGTCATGTCGAGCCCCTTCCTCGCCGCCTCCGCCTTCACGAGCGCCACCAGGTCCCGCGGCATCCGGAACGTCTGCATGACCTTCTCGCTCGAGAGGATCTCCTGCTCGCTCACTGCTGCCTTCCGCGGTGTCATCGGTGCCGACTCCCCAGTCTGTATAGTCGTCCGTATAGCTGAGTTGTACACCCGTTCTCCAGTCCCATCCCCTTCCGGTTTCTCCCCTCCTCACTGCCTATCCTGTCTCGTTCCTCTCCATCCGTTCCCTCAGCTCCGGCCCCGCCGCCCTGCCCTGCAGTTCGAGCTCAGGCGACAGCAGGCCGACCCCCCGATTCAGTCGTTGGGAGCGGGGGGTCGGCCTGATGGCGCCCCTCGCGCCGCGATTGTGCGCCGCTCCGGGCGGCGGGGCCGGAGCGCCGCAGTTCCGCGGAGTTGCGCGTCGAAGCCTGCTCCCAATCCTGTTGCCGACCCTGTTCCCAATCGTGTGGGCTCCAGGGCATATGCCCCGTCATCAGGGATCCGCGTCGCGGCGCGCGTTCTCCACGTGGAGAACCGGCCGGCGCACGTCCGATCGGACGGCGCGGCGGACCATCGTCAGGATCTGCTCGAGCACCTTGATGAGCTCCTCGCGCTCCTCCGGGCTGACGTCGCGGCGCGCGATGCGCTCGACGTTGAGAACCAGCTCGTCGCCGTCGAGGCGGTACGGCGGACCGTCGGCCGTCAGTGCCCGCGCGGCGACAGCCGCGCGCCAGCCCTGCGCATCATCTTCGCGACGCTGCGGCGCCGGCGAACGCGGTTTCGGTCGGCGTGGCGCGCGCCCGCCCTCTAGATCGCGTGCGTACATCTCGAGGCGGCGGATCGACCAGCGCTCGTTCACGACGCGGTCGATGAGCTCGTCGACATCGGCGAGGGCGCGCTGCTTCGCCTCCGGGCCGCCGCGCTGCGCCAGCCTGTTGTAGATGCGAACGAGCTCAAGCGCGGCGCGCGCGTCGACGTGCCCCTGCACGACCGCGTCCCGGATCGGATGCGGCGCCTCGTGCAACTGGATGAGGCGCCGCGCCTGCTGGTAGCTGCACCCGATGAGCTCCCCCGCCTCCTTGGCGCCGACGCTGAACGCCTCCATCAGTTGCACCAGGACCGCCGCCTCCTCCACGGCGTTCAGGTTCTCGCGCAGCAGGTTCTCCTCGGCCTGCGCGAGCAGCCGCTGCTTCGGGTCCGTCAGCCCCACGTCCACGATGCACGGGATCTCGTCGAGGCCAGCGAGGTGCGCCGCGCGCCAACGTCGTTCGCCGGCGACGATGCGGTACCGGCCGGGCGTGCTCGCGTCGGGCACTACGACGATGGGTTCGCGCATCCCGGAGCGCCGGATGCTGTCGGCGAGGGACCGAAGGCGATCCGGAGCAAACGTAGTGCGGACCTGCGGTTCCGCTGCGGGCGACACAGACCCGATGGGGAGTCGCATCAGGGGACAAAGGACGAGACCCGGTGGCATGCTAACGTACATACACCTGCGATACGACACCCGGCCCGCGAACGGCGGCGGTGGCCGGGCGTATCCCTGGTGCGGCAGGCGAGCAAGGCAGGATCAGCTCATTTTCGAGGTATACGAAGCCCATGCGCTGGATCGCTCCTGCCGAGAAGGACCTCGCGACCGAAACGTTGGAGAAGCGGCTCTGGGCGGCCGCGGACGAGCTTCGCGCCAACAGCGGCTTGACGTCGGCTCAGTACAGCCAGCCCGTTCTCGGCCTCATTTTTCTCCGGTTCGCGGACGCGAAGTTCGTCGCGCGCCGGGCCGAACTCGAGAAGGCGGCGACCGGGCGGCGCGGTTCACGTGTGGATGATCCGGGCAGCTACCACTCCAAGGGCGTGATCTACCTGCCCAAGAGCGCGCGGTTCGGCGAGCTGCTCGACTATCCCGAGGGCGGCAAGGACGCGAAGTCCCTCGGCCAGGCGGTCGACGACGCGATGCGCTCGATCGAGCGCGACAACCCGCAGCTCGCCGGCGTCCTGCCGAAGACCTACCAGGCGTTCAACGCGCGCCTCCTCAAGGAGCTCCTCAAGACGTTCTCGACCATTCCGGTGGACCTCGAGGGCGACTCGTTCGGAAGGATCTACGAGTACTTCCTCGGCGAGTTCGCCATGGCCGAGGGCCAGGGGGGCGGCGAGTTCTACACGCCGATCTCGATCGTGCGGCTGCTGGTCGAGGTCCTCGAGCCGTTCAAGGGGCGCGTGCTCGACCCCGCGTGCGGCTCCGGCGGCATGTTCGTCCAGAGCGCCCGCTTCGTCGCGGAGCACCGGAAGAACGGCAACGGGGGAGGGCTGTCGATCCACGGCGTGGAGAAGGTCGACTCCACTGGTCGCCTGTGCCGCATGAACCTCGCCGTTCACGGGCTCGAGGGGGACATCCGGCACGGCGGTGACATCAACAGCTACTACGACGATCCCCACAACGCGGTCGGCCGGTTCGACTTCGTGCTCGCGAACCCGCCGTTCAACGTCAACAACATCGACAAGGACCGACTGAAGGATGCGACGGGCCCCGGCCGTCGGTTCCCGTTCGGCCTGCCGAAGCCCGACAACGGGAACTACGTCTGGATTCAGCTCTTCTACTCCGCGCTCGATGCGACCGGCCGGGCCGGGTTCGTCATGGCGAACTCGGCGTCCGACGCGCGCGCCTCCGAGATGGAACTGCGCAAGCAGCTCGTCGAGTCTCACGCCGTCGACGTTATCGTCTCGGTCGGTTCGAACATGTTCTACACGGTGACCCTACCGTGCACGCTCTGGTTCCTCGACCGCGGAAAGCCGAAGAGTCGCCAGGACAAGGCGCTCTTCCTCGACGCGCGGCATGTGTACCGCCAGGTCGACCGCGCCCACCGAGAGTGGACCGAGGCGCAGATCGGGTTCCTCGCGAACGTTGTTCGCCTCTATCGCGGCGAGGAGTTGGACCTCACATTCGGCGGCGATGAGGCCGGAGCCAAGCTGCGCGATGTGTTCGGCAAGAAGCCGAAGTACGCGGACGTTCCTGGGTTCTGCAGAGTGGCAACGATCGAGGAAATCGAAGCGCAGGGCTGGAGCCTCAATCCAGGGCGATACGTCGGTGTCGCTCCCGGGGAGGACGTCAGCGACGAGGACTTCAGGGAGCAGTTCGAGGCACTGAACGAGGAATTCGAGAGGCTCACAGCCGAAGCGCGGAAGCTAGAGAAGACGATTTCGAAGAACGCGGCGGAGATCTTGGGGGAGTGATGTCTTCCTGGGACGTTGTCACTCTTGCGGAGTGCGTCGACCTTCTCGCGGGCTTCGCGTTCAAGAGCAGCGGTTTCCTACCCACGGCAGACGGCGGTGTCCCTCTTGTCAAGGGTGAGAACCTCTCCCAAGGCCGCATTCTGTGGTCTCAGTCACGCTACTGGCCCGAGCGCGAGTACGACACGTACGCCAAGTATCAGTTGCGTGCCGGCGACGTCGTCGTGGCAATGGATCGCCCTTGGGTACCGGCTGGGCTGAAGTGGTCAGTTATCGGGGACACCGACCCGAAGGCACTCCTGGTCCAGCGCTGCGCACGCCTGCGAACTCGGTCGCCGAAGCTCCTGCAGAGTTACCTGCGGTACGTGATCGGAGGCGGGCTGTTCGAGGAGTACATTCGTCCGATCACGACCGGCGTGAACGTCCCGCACATTAGTGGCGCTCAGATCCTGGCGTTCAGATTCGCGCTGCCGTCGATCAATGAGCAGCAACGCATTGTTGACGTTCTCACCCCGTACGAGGAACTCATCGAGAACTGCGCGCGACGTATTCAACTACTCGAGGATGCAGCGCGCATTCTTTACGGTGAGTGGTTCATCTCGTTCCGGTACCCCGGTCATGAGAAGGTGCCGCTCGTCGAAACGCTCCTCGGGCGAATCCCGAAAGGTTGGCGCGTCGAGCGCCTAGATACGAGCGCACGAGTTCATCGTGGGCGCTCATATCGCTCGACCGATCTCGCGCACGACGGCGGCGTGCCATTCGTGAACCTGAAGTGCATCGACCGCGACGGAGGGTTTCGACGCGGCGGTATCAAGCGCTTTGTCGGGTCTGCGCCCGAATCGCACTCCGTGCGGACGGGCGACATCGTCCTAGCCGTTACCGACATGACTCAGGAGGTATCCGCCCGGCCGACCGCACGTAGCGGGCCAGCGGGGAGCGTGAGAGGCTTCGGCGACTGCGAGTGGGATCAGGCGACCGCAGCTTGGCGCGCGGCAGCCCAGGCGGGCGGTAGCAGCTCGCCGAGGCGGTGGTTGGGCCAGCCGCCCGCGAGCTTCTGGAAGACATCGGTGAGGTACGCGAGCGGATCGATGTCGGCCAGCATGCAGGTGGAGAGCACGGTGTAGGCGATCGCGGCGCGCTCCCCGCCCTGGTCCGATCCGGCGAAGAGGTAGTTGGCCCTGCCCACGGCCACCTGACGCAGCTCGCGCTCCGAGGCCGTGTTGTCGATCGGCAGGCGCCCGTCCTCGAGGAAGCGCTTCAGGCTCTCCCA
>JAEYOU010000108.1 GCA_023411405.1 Pseudomonadota bacterium
GGTCCGCCACGCGCGCGCCGGGCCCGCCTGCGAGCGCCGCCAGCCGCTCCACGAGCGCGGCCGGGTACGCCGGCCGCGCGCGATAGGCCTCCGCGAGCCGGTTGAAGACCCAGCGGGCGTCGTCTTCGGGCGAGATGCCGGCGCGGCGGGACACGGTGCCGGGAGTGTACGACGAGGACCGAGCGGCGCAGGCGGGCCTCGGGCTTCAGGCCTCGGGCCTCAGGCGTACGAGCCCTTGCGGAAGGCCTTCTGCTCGCCTCTCCGCTTCTTCTCGAGGAGCCGTCGCTCCTTCGAGCCGCGGGTGGGCCGGGTCGCCTTGCGGACCTTGGGCTTGCGCGAGAGCGGGGCGAGCGCCGCCCGGAGCCGTTCCAGCGCCGTGCCGCGGTTCTGCGCCTGGCTGCGCCGCTCGGTGGCGGTGACGGTCACGCCCGTGGGGCCGTGGACGAGCCGCACCGCGCTCGCCGTCTTGTTCCGGTGCTGGCCGCCGGGCCCGCCGCCGACGAAGAACGTCTCCTCGCACTCGCGGAGCAACTCCTCGTCGGAGAGGGCCAGCGCTCGTCGCGCGCGCGCGCGGCGGACCTCCGGGGCGCTCTGCAGGACCGTCTCCATCGCGGTGCTTCCCCTGAAGCCCGAAGCCAGAGGCCTGGCGCCCGTGCTCCCTCAGCTCCCGTACCAGCGCCGCGCCGGCTCCTCGACCGGTGCACGGGCCGGCGCGGCGTCGACGAGCCCGGCGGCGATGAGGCGCGCGAGCGCGGTGCGGACCTCGGCGCCGGACGTCCCGGCGTCCTCGAGGGCGCGGGTGAGATCGGGGAGCCCGCGCGCCTGCTCGAGCAGCTCGCCGAGCAGCACACCGTCCGCAGGCTCCACCTGACGGGGCACCGCCCACGCGGTGAGCGCCGCGTCGAGCGCGGCGCGGCTCTGCCCGCGCGCAGAGAGGACGGCCGTCTGGTAGGCCCCCTGCGCCTCGCGACCGGCGAGCGACAGCGAGAACTTCTGCCCGCGCGGCCAGCGCGGCCCGTCGTGCCTGCCTGAAAACATGCGTTGATATCCGCCCGATCCCCCCGCGATGTCAACGTGGCTCCCGGGGCGCGGCCTCGCGGGCGGCGAGGCGTGGGGGCGCCTGCTCGCCGGCGTGTTTGCGTTCCGGGCCGGACCCCGGCGAGACTAGAGGCTCCCATGGCCCCCTTGTCCGTCGCGCTCGCGCTCGCCGCCGCCCTCGCCGCCGGGGAGACGTCGCCGGTCCCCCAGGCCGACCCCCCGCCCGGCGCTCCACCGCCCGCCCAGGAGCCTGCGGAGGAGCCCGCGGAGGCCTCCAAGCCGGAGCGCGAGATCACCGAGGTGCTCCTGCGGAGGTGCATGAACGCTTACGGCGGGAGCCGCGCGCGCGTCCGCCTCGGGCGCGTGCGCGCGACGGGGAAGCTCTCCTCGCGCCTCCACCCCGGGGAGACGGGCGTTTACGCGCGCACGTTCGTCCGCGGCCGGGGGGTGCGGATCGAGGTGGCGTTCGCCGGCAGCGCGCCCGAGGTGCAGGTGCTCGACGGGGCCCGCGCGTTCCGCTACGGCGAGCCCGCGCCGAAGCCGGTCTCCGCCGCGCTGCACCTCGAGGCGGCGCGCCTCGATCTCCCGGCCCTGCTCGAGGACCGCGAGGCGGAGGTGCAGGATCAGGGCGAGGTCGACCACGAGGGGCACAAGCTCCGCGTGCTCGGGCTCGAGCTCGCCGGCGGCGCGCGCATCGAGGCGGGGATCGATCCGAAGACGGGTCGGATCCTGTACGCGCGCGGGCTCGCCCAGAGCGGCCCGCGCGAGCTCGAGCTCTTCACCGTGTTCCGCGACTTCCGGACCGTGGACGGGATCCTCATGCCGTTCCGCGAGGAGGGCTACGCCAACGGCGAGGCGACCGGGGACGTGGTGCTGAGCGCGGTCGAGCTCCTGGACGACGTGCCGGAGGGCACGTTCGACCCTTGAGCGAGCGGAGCGGAGCGCGGCGCGCTCCTACTCCCCGATCCGCACGAGCCGGAGGAACGGCGCGTCGCGATCGAACGCGCCCGTGAGGTCGACCTCGCAGTGCAGGGCCCAGTCCACCTCGCCGGCCTCGTCGACGATCCGCTGCACCGCCTCCCAGCGGCGGGGCTCGAGCTCGCGGACGAAGGTGTTGTGCGGCCGGCGCGCGGCGGGCGTGACGTCGATCTTCGGGTGCGCCGCCCAGTACGGCTCCATCGCCTTCGCGAGCTCGTCGGGGGTCCAGGTGGAGCCCTGCGCCAGCGCGGCGGCCGCCGCGGCGTGGTCCTTGCGCGCCAGCGCCACGAGCAGCGCGTGCAGCTCGTTCCGCAGCCGCGCCGCGAACGCCCGGGCGTCGGCCCAGGGCGGCGGCGGCCCCAGCGTCTCGGCCACGGCCGCCCGCGGATCGAACGCCCGCGCCTGGTAGGCTGGATCGCGCAGCTTCTCCCACTCGTCGATGAGCGACGAGTCCACGCCGCGGACCGTTTGCCGGAGGAAGGCGATGGCGTCGAGGAGCTCGTCGGTCCGGTAGCTCTCCGGCACGGTCTGCACCAGCGTCTTGTAGGTCTCCGAGAGGTAGCGCAGGAGGAGCCCCTCCGACCGCTGCAGCTCGTACTCGCGCACGTAGTCGGCGAACGTCATGAACCGCTCGATCATGTCGCGCGCCACCGACTTCGGCCGGATGTTCTCGTGCCCGACCCAGGGGTGCTTCGCCGCGAACTCGTCGAAGGTCGCGTAGACGAAGTCGCGGTTCGGCTTCGGGTACTCCACCTTCTCGAGCTCCGCCATCCGCTCGTCGTACTCCATGCCCTGCGCCTTCATCTCCGCCACCGCCTGCCCCTTGGCGCGGTCGAGCTGCTTCCAGAGGATCGTGTCCGGGTCCTCGAGGATCGACTCGACCATCGAGAGCACGTCGAGCGCGTAGGTCTCCCGCTCGACGGGGATCCTCGGCAGGGTGTCGAGCAGGTAGAGCGCGAGCGTGTGGAAGAGCGAGAAGTCGCGCTGGAGCCCGGGCGCGGTCCGGACGTACGCGCCGGGGTAGCCCTCGATCCGGGTCACGGTCAGGAGCCCCGCCGCGCGCAGCGTGCGGAACCGCTGGGCGGCCGTGCGGCGATGGCGCGCGCGGACGTAGTCGTTGCCGTGCGAGCGGCCGATGATCTCCACGAGCCGGCCGTACCCGCCGCCGACCTGGGTCGTCTCGCTCTGCAGCAGGTTCACGAGGAGGCCGAAGGTGACCTCGAACCGGCTCTCCATCGCCTCCGGGACCTTCTCGCGCAGCCGCTCGAAGGTGGCGCGGTCCCAGTGGACGTACCCCTTGGTCGGCGGCTGCTTCTTGACCACCTTCTTCCCGGCCGCCGCCTTCTCCGAGAGCTTCTTGTTCTCGATGACGTGCTCCGGCGCCTGGGCGACGACGTAGCCGCGATCGTCGAACCCCTTGCGCCCCGCGCGCCCCGAGATCTGATGGAAGTCGCGGGCGGAGAGGAGCGCGGTCTTCTCCCCGTCGAACTTGCAGAGCTGGGTGAAGAGCACGGTGCGGATGGGGATGTTCACGCCCATGCCGAGCGTGTCGGTGCCCGAGACCACCTTGAGGAGCCCGCCCTGCGCGAGCTTCTCGACCAGCAGCCGGTAGCGCGGGAGCAGCCCCGCGTGGTGGATCCCGATCCCATGGCGCAGGTGGCGCTGGAGATCCTTGCCGTACGGAGAGTCGAACCGGACGCCGGCGAGCGCCTCGGCGATGCGGGCCTTCTCCTCCTTCGAGGAGAAGTTCGCGCTCATGAGGTTCTGCGCCTGCTCCGCCGCGGCGCGCTGGGTGAAGTTGACGAGGTAGATTGGCGCCTTGTTCGCCCCGACGAGGTCCTCGATCGTCTCGTGCAGGGGCGTCTCGCGGTACTCGAACTCGAGGGGCACCGGCCGGACCGCGCCGCGGACCGCCGCGATCGGGCGGCCGGTGAGCTGGCCCAGTGACGCCTCGATGAGCTCGGTGTCACCGAGCGTGGCCGACATGAGGAGGAACCGGGTCCGGGGCAGGGTGAGCAGCGGCACCTGCCACGCCACTCCGCGGTCGCGGTCGCCGTAGTAGTGGAACTCGTCCATCACCACCGCGTCCACCCGCGGGGCGGCCTCGCGGACGGCGAGGTTCATCAGGATCTCGGCGGTGCAGCAGACGATCGGCGCGTCGCGGTTCACGGCCGCGTCGCCGGTCATCATGCCGACGTTGTCCGGGCCGAAGAGGCGGCAGAGATCGAAGAACTTCTCGTTCACGAGCGCCTTGATCGGGCAGGTGTAGAACGAGCGCTGCCCCGCGGCCATCGCCTGGAAATGCAGGAACGTGGCCACGAGGGACTTCCCCGAGCCCGTCGGCGTGGCCAGGACGAGGTGGGAGCCGTCGAGGAGGTGGAGGATCGCCTCCTCCTGGTGCGGGTAGAGGGCGAGCCCCGTGGACGAGACCCACGTGACGAAGCGATCCAGGATCTCGTCCTGCGCGAGCGCCGCGCCCGCCGCCGGGAGGAGGGCGGCCAGGGGGGCGTCGGGGGCGGGGGAGGGCGCGGGTGTGGGCTCGGGTCGCATCGCGACAGTTCGTACCGCGCGGCGCGCGGGAGCGCCAGGGCGGCGGCGAGAGGACGCGCAGGCGCAGGGTGGCGCCCGGAGGTGCCATGGAGCACAATCCGGCCGCCGGCGTTCGCCGGCCCCGATGACGCACGAGAACCCTCGCAACCCCCGCTACGATTGGTACGGCGCGATCATCGGCCTCGGGCTGCCGCTCGTCGGCACGGCCATCGAGGCGCTGCGGCTCTCCGGCTCGCTGGCGCCCGAGGCGTTCGTGCGCGCGCACCTGGGCCAGCCGCTCCTCTGGATCATGGACACCACGCCCCTCGTCCTGGGGCTGCTCGGGCGGATCATCCGCACGCAGCAGGAGACCGTGCTCCGCCAGAGCGAGGCGCTCGTCGCCGTGGAGCAGGCCCGGCGCGAGGGGTTCGAGGGGACGGCCGACAAGCTCTTCCACATGGCGCACGGGCTCCTCGGGACGGTCTCCGACTTCACGACCACGACCGGCGAGGCGGCCGCCCTGGTCCGGCGCGTGACGGAGGCGATGAAGGGGCTCTCGCAGGCGGCGAGCGCCGCGGCGCTCACCGCCGACACCGTGATCGGGATCGGCGTCCAGGCCGAGCGCGCGAGCGCCGACGGGATCCGCCAGGTGGAGGCCTCGGCGGCCGAGCTCCTGCAGCTCGCGGAGGAGGTCCGCGCGTTCACGGCCGCGATCGACGCGCTCACTGGCCCGCTGGCGGCGTTGCGCGCGCAGTCGGACCGCGTCGGGGAGCTCGCCACGCGGGCGGAGCGGCTCGCGGCGCAGGCGTCGAAGGTCGAGGCGGACGGCGGGTGCGGCCCGGGGATGGCGGAGGTCCCCGCCGCCCTGCGGGCGCACGCGGACGAGGCG
>JAEYOU010000132.1 GCA_023411405.1 Pseudomonadota bacterium
AACCGGCCGAGCGCCACCGCCGGGTCCTGGGAAGACGGCGGACGCGCGGAGCCGCCGGCCCCGGGCCCCGCGCCGTCCGTCCCGCACGCGAGCGCCGCTGCCAGCGCGGCGCACAGGACCGTTCGCCGCACGCCCGAGGTGGAGGTCATGGCTGTCGATTACACCATGCCGGCGGGGTGCGCACGCGGTAGGCTGGGCCGCGGCGCGGCCGGCTCCGCCTCGGGCTCGGGCTCGGCTCGGCGGGAGAGGACCGGAGGGGCGGCATGCGGGTGCTGCGGCTGGAGAAGAACCAGGTCCAGAGCGGGGGGCAGGAGCTCGCCGGCCCGGGCGCGCCGCTCTGGATCGACCTCGCGCCCACCCCCGAGAACCTGGCGCTCCTGGCCGACCGCTTCCAGTTCCACCCGCTCGCCCTCGAGGACTGCGCCCACGAGGACCAGCGGGTCAAGTTCGAGCAGTACGAGAACCACCTGTTCATGGTGGTCCACCGGATGATGCCCGCGCCGGACGACTCGGAGATCTGGCCCAAGGAGCTCCACGTCTTCCTCACCGCCGACGCGCTCGTGACCGTCCACTCGACGCCCATCGCCGAGGTCGACCGCGTGTTCGAGCGGTGCGCCCGCGAGACGAACCTGCTCGCCCGCGGGATGGACTTCGCGCTGTACCTCGTCTTCGACGCGCTGGCCGACGTGCACTTCGCGCTGGTGGACGCGCTCTCGGCAGAGGTGGAGGAGCTCGCGGACGAGGTGCTCGCCCGCGACGACCCCTCGGCCCACGAGGACCTGCTCGACCGGATCATCCTCGCGCGCCGCCGCCAGTCGGTGCTCCGCAAGCGGCTCGCGCCGCAGCGCGAGGTCTTCGCGACGCTCGCCCGCCCGGGGCTCGTCGGCGTGAAGCGGGCGAACGCCGTCTACTTCCGCGACGTCGTGGACCACGCCGTCCGGCTCACCGAGGAGGTCGACACCGAGCGCGACCTCCTCGCCTCGGCGCAGGACGCCCACCTCTCGCACGTGAACAACCGGCAGTCGGCCGTCATGGCGCGGCTGACGCTCGTCTCGACGATCTTCCTGCCCCTCAACTTCGTGGCCGGGTTCTTCGGGATGAACCTGGAGATCGTCCCCCCGCACGTCGCGATCCCGCTCGTCCTCGCGATGATGGCCGGGCTCCCCACGATCCTGTACGTGTTCTTCCGGAAGAAGCGCTGGCTGTAGCGCCCGTCACCGCTCGAGCGACACCACGTCCGCGGTGGCGTCGCGCCGCAGGACCCGCACCTCGCCCTCCTCGCCCTCGCGCCCCTCGACGGCGACGTCGACGTCGAGGAACCGCCGGAGCACCTCGGCGTTCGTGAGCAGGTGCGGCGTCACCTCGCTCACCGAGTAGCGCACCGCCGGCACGACGCCCGGCGGGCTGGGGGGGTATCCGGCGACGGCGAGGGCCGCAGGCACGAGCAGCTGATCTCCGAGGTGCCGATCCACCGCCGCCCCGCCCGAGAGGTACGCCCGGAAGCCGTCGACGGCGAGGTCCGCGGTCTCCTCCGGCGAGCGTTCACGCGCCGTGACCGCCCCATGTCCGGCGCGGGTGCGCTCGAAGCTCGAGACGATGAGCACGTGGCCGCCCTTGGACCCGCGCGCGGGCACCGGCACGCGCTCCGCCTCGGCCGCGATCCCCTGATCGCGGAGCCGCCGCACGGCGCGCGTCGCCTGCCGCTCGGCGACGTCGTAGCCGAGGCCGCCGACCATCGAGACCACCTCGACCTCGAGGAGCGTGCCGCGGTGGCGGAGATCGAGCGGCGGGAGCGGCGACGCGGGCTCGATCCGCGCCGTGAACTCCCCGCCCCCCTCCGGGTAGAACCCGGCCGACTGCAGCTCGACGGCCACGCGGAACCCGAGCCGCGCCACGGCCGGGGCCCAGATCAGCGCGAGGTAGTGAAAGCTCGGGGCGTGGTCCTGGTGGGTCCCGCCCCGGAGCGTGACCGCGGAGACACCGCCGGCGAGCGCCAGTGGCCAGCAGATCGTCTGCAGGAGGAGCGGCGTGGAGCCGGCCGTCCCGATGTCGAAGGCCCACTCGCCCGCCCGCGGGGGTGCGCGCGGCGTGAACTCCAGGCGCGTCGATCCGACCTCGTCGCCGGCGAGCCGCCCGTTCACGATCCGGGCGACGGCGCGCGCCGCCTCGCGGTGCTGCGGCCGGAGGCCCGCCTTGAGGCGGTTCGCGCGGATGCGGTCGATGACGAAGGGCCGGCCCGTGACGGCGGCGATCGAGAGCGCAGTCCGGAGGATCTGGCCTCCACCTTCGCCGTAACTTCCGTCGAGCTCGAGCGGTGGCTGGGAGGGCACTGGCACCGGGCCAATGTAAACGGCGCGCGGGGATTCGGAAACTTTGCGGGCGACGGGGCACCCGCAGAGAAGCGCCACGAAGGGACCTGGCGGGGCCTCGTGCGCGCCGCGCGCCCCACGACCCGGTGCTGCGCCGTGACGGCGGCGCGGAGGCCGAACGCCCGGATGGATGCTCGACGGAGTCCCCGGCGTTCACCGGCGCGGCGCGGCGCGCGTCACCGGGGCCGGCTCGGCCCGGAGGGGAGCTTCGCGAG
>JAEYOU010000173.1 GCA_023411405.1 Pseudomonadota bacterium
CCCGCCAGCTCACCGGCCGGGCGGACGCGTCCCCGGAGGATGGGATCGCGTGGGTCGAGCGCCTCTGCCGCGACCTCGGCGTCCGCGGCCTCGCCGCGCACGGCCTCGTGGAGGCGGGCGTCCCGGAGCTCGTCGCGCGGGCGCGCGCCGCGAGCAGCATGAAGGCCAACCCGATCGCGCTGACGGACGAGGAGCTCGGCGACCTCGTGCGCGGGGCGATGTAGCGCAGGTGCAGACGCCGCCCGGTCCGGGGTAGAACCGGCGGGGCATGCCAGACGGGAAGCGCAGCCAGGGTACCGACGCCGAGGCCCTCGCGGCGGCGCTCGAGATCCTCGAGCGCGCGGCGGCCGATCGGGGACTCCTCGCGGCGCTCGACGCGGACGCGAGGACGCGCCTGCAGAAGGCGGCCGGTGCGCTGGCGCGGCCCGGACCCGAGCAGCGGCGCAAGCTCCGGAGGGCGCTCGCGCGCGGCGAGCGCGAGGCGCGCAAGGCGCGGGATGGGGCGCTGCGGCGCGGGACCGGGATCCAGGCGCTCCGGCTCGCACCGAGCTATCCGACGCCGGCGGCGATGATCACCGGGGTGGTGTCGGGCGCGGGCACGGGCACGGGCACGGGCACGGGCACGAAGGGGCGGGAGTTCTCGGAGCCGCGCAAGTGCTACGTCTGCAAGGCCCCGTACACGCAGCTCCACCGCTTCTACGATCAGCTCTGCCCGGGGTGCGGCGAGGAGAACGAGGTCCGCCGGACGGCGACCGCGGATCTGCGCGGGCGCGTGGCGATCGTCACGGGGGCGCGGGTGAAGATCGGCTACCAGGCGGCGATCCTGCTCCTGCGCGCCGGCTGCCGCGTCGTCGCGCTCACGCGGTTCCCGCGCGACGCGGCGGCGCGCTACGCGCGGGAGCCGGACTTCCCCGCGTGGCGGGACCGCCTGGACGTCTTCGGCATCGACCTCCGGCACACGCCGAGCGTCGAGACCCTCTGCCATCACCTCGACGGCTGGCTGCCGCGGCTCGACTTCCAGGTCCACAACGCCTGCCAGACCGTGCGCCGTCCGCCCGGCTTCTACGCCCACCTGGTCGAGGCGGAGGAGGGGCCGCTCGACGCGGTCCCCGTGGCGGCGCGCGGGCTCGTCGCCGCGTACGAGCGGTTCCGCGCGACGGTCCGCGGCGCCGCCGCCGGCGTGGAGCGCCCGGCGCTGCTGACGCAGGCGCGGAGCGCGGCGGATCTCCTGGGGGGGCCGCGCCTCCGGCCCTCCCAGCAGGATCAGCTCCTCGAGCTCTTTCCCCGCGGCGTCCTCGACCAGGACCTCCAGCAGGTCGATCTCCGGACGCACAACTCTTGGCGCCTCGCGCTCCACGAGGTGCCGACGCTGGAGCTGCTCGAGGTGCTGCTGGTCAACGCGACGGCGCCGTTCGTGATGGCGTCCCGCCTCCAGGGGCTCATGCTCCGCCACCGCGAGGCGCCGCCCGGGACCGCGACGAGCGGCGACGCGGCGAAGCACGTCGTCATGGTCTCGGCGATGGAGGGGCAGTTCTACCGGGACCACAAGACCGATCGTCACCCGCACACGAACATGGCCAAGGCGGCGCTCAACATGCTCGTCCGCACCAGCGCCGCGGGGCTGGCCCGGGACGGCATCCACCTCAACGCCGTGGACACGGGCTGGGTGACCGACGAGGACCCCGCCCACCTCGCCGCGCGCAAGGCCGAGGAGCACGCGTTCTCGCCGCCGCTCGACGTCGTCGACGGCGCCGCGCGCGTGGTCGCGCCGATCGTCGAGGGGTTCCGGACCGGCCGGCACGCGTACGGCGTGTTCTTCAAGGACTACAGGCCGGCGCCCTGGTGACGGCCGCCGTCGCTCGACGGGAGCGCAGCCGTCGACGCGCGGACGATGAGCTCCGGCGCGACCACGGCGCGCTCGACCGCCGACGTCTGGCCCTCGACGCGCGCGAGGAGCACGTGCAGGCAGCGCCGCCCCAGCTCGGCGAAGTCCTGGCGGACCGTCGTGAGCGGCGGGGTGAAGAAGGCGGCCTCGGGGATGTCGTCGAACCCGACGACGCTGAGATCGCGCGGCACCTCGAGCCCGGCCTCGTGGAGCCAGCGCAGGAACCCCAGCGCCATCTGGTCGTTGGCCACGAACACCGCCGTCACGCCGGGTTGCTCGAGCAGGCTCCGCCCGAGCTCGTACCCGGAGCGCGCGGTCCAGTCGCCGCGGAGCAGCGCCGGGATCGGCGCGCCGGCCTGGCGGAGCGCGCGGCGCCAGCCCTCGACCCGCTCCTCGGCCTCCTTCCAGTCGGCGGGGCCGGCGAGGTGCCAGACCGTCTGGTGGCCCAGCTCGAGGAGGTGGCGCGTCGCGGCCGTGGCGCCGACCACCTGGTCCACGGTCGCCACGGGGATCGAGTCGTCCGGACCGGCCTCGACGGCGACCACCGGGAAGTCGGGCCGCAGGTGGCGCAGCGCCTCGACGCCCGCGCGAAGCGGCGCGATGACGACGACGCCGTCCACGCCCTGGTCGCGGAGCCGGGAGATCGCGGCGATCACGGAGGGGCGGTTGAGCGACCGGAGGCTGGAGATGCTCACCCCGTAGCCGGCGTCGTGCGCCGCCTGCTCGATGCCGAGGAGGGTGGAGGCGGGGCCGTACAGCGTCGTGTCGAAGCTGACCACGCCGAGCGTGCGCGAGCGGCCGGTGACGAGCGCCTGGGCGACGGTGTTGGGCCGGTAGTCGAGCTGCCGTATCGCCGAGAGCACGCGCTCTCGGGTGTCCGGGCGGACGTGGGGGCTGTCGTGGAGGACCCGCGAGACGGTCTGGTGAGACACGCCGGCGAGCTCGGCCACGTCGGCCATGACCGCGGAGCGGCGCTTCTTCTCGGGACTGGCGCGTGACGCGCTCATGGTGTCCTGCACGGGTGTGACGAGCCTCCTGGTCAAACCGTTTTACTGCGTTCCGGTGGTCCGGTGCCCCTTCACGCGCTCGTATACCAGCTTGACACCCTCCATGTGAACGCTCACAATTTCGAAATAATGGCATGCCCGCGCGCGAACGCACCGTCTCGCTTCGGCGTTCGTGCCGCGGGGTCATGAGAGGAAATCAATGAGAACGAGGGCTTGTTTCGCTCACGCGGACAGGGCCGAGGAGTTCGCCGCGGCGTGAGGCTCCGCCTCCCGGGCGAACGGGGGAGCGGCGGCCAACACGGGGGTCGCCGCTCCTCCTTTTTGTTACGAGTAGTCGTCGAGGAGCGCCGCCGCCGAGGCGAGCGCGGAGAGGGAGAACAGCCGTGACCGACGCGTGCGTGGTGGGGATCGACTTCGGGACCGACTCGGTCCGGACGGTGGTGGTGGACGCGGCGCGCGGCGGCGTGCTTGGCGCCGCCGTCCGGCCGTTCGCGCGCTGGGCCGAGGGCCGCTACTGCGACCCGCAGCGGAACCAGTTCCGCCAGCACCCGAAGGACCACCTCGAGGCGATGGAGGGGGCGACGGTCGAGGCGCTGGCGGCCGCCGGTCCGGGCGCCGCCGGACGCGTCGTGGGCATCGCGATCGACACCACCGGCTCCACGCCCGCGTTCGCGGACGCGCGCGGCGTCCCGCTCGCGCTCACCCCTGGGTTCGAGGAGAACCCGAACGCGATGTTCGTCCTCTGGAAGGACCACACCGCGGTCGAGGAGGCCGAGGAGATCAACGCCCTCGCGCGGAGCTGGGGCGGCCCCGACTTCACGCGCTACGAGGGCGGCATCTACTCGACCGAGTGGTTCTGGGCGAAGGCGGTCCACGTGCTGCGCGAGGACGCCGCCGTGGCACAGGCCGCGGCGACCCTCGTCGAGCACTGCGACTGGCTCCCCGCCGAGCTCACCGGCACCCACGATCTCGCGCGCTGGAAGCGGAGCCGCTGCGCGGCGGGCCACAAGGCGATGTGGCACGCGGAGTGGGGCGGCTATCCGGACCCCGCCTTCCTCGCGCGCCTCCACCCCCGCCTGCCCGCGCTCCGGGGTTCGCTCGGGACCGAGACGTTCACGGCGGACCAGCGGTTCGGGACGCTGAGCGCGGCGTGGGCCAGGCGGCTCGGGCTCTCCGAGAAGGTGGTGGTCACCGTGGGCGCCTTCGACGCGCACATGGGCGCGGTGGGCGGGGGCATCGGCCCGCACAAGATCGTGAAGATCATGGGCACGAGCACCTGCGACGTGGTCGTGGCGCGGCGCGGGCCGGAGCCGGAGAAGCTCGTGCGCGGGATCTGCGGACAGGTCGACGGTTCGGTGATCCCGGGCATGATCGGCTACGAGGCCGGGCAGTCGGCCTTCGGCGACGTGTACGCCTGGTTCAAGCGGCTCCTCGCGTGGCCGCTCGAGCAGGTCCTGCCCGGCGTCCCGGGGGGCGACGCCGCCGCGCGCCGGCAGCTCGCGACCGAGGTCGCGGACCGGATCATCCCGGAGCTGGAGCGGGCGGCGCGGGCGCTGCCCACGGACACGGCCACGGTGCTCGCGGTCGACTGGGTGAACGGGCGGCGGACGCCGGACGCGAACCAGCGGCTCAAGGGCGCGATCGCCAACCTCTCGCTCGGCTCGGACGCCCCGCGGGTCTACCGCGCGCTGGTGGAGGCGACCGCGTTCGGCTCGCGCGCCATCGTCGAGCGCTTCCGGAAGGAGGGCATCCGGATCGACAGCGCCATCGGGATCGGCGGCGTGGCCCGGAAGAGCCCGTTCGCCATGCAGACGGTCGCGGATGTCATGAACATGGAGGTGGCGGTGGGTGCCGGTGACCAGGCGGTCGCCCTGGGGGCGGCGATCTTCGCCGCCACCGCGGCGGGTCTGTACCCGGACGTGGAGGCCGCGCAGCGCGCGATGGCCGCCGGGACCGAGGCCGTGTACCGGCCGGACGCGGCGCGCGCCCGCCATTATGACGCGGTGTACGACGGGTACCGGAAGCTGGGAGCCTTCGTGGAGTTCGAGCTGACGAAGTCGTAAGGTGATCCCCTCGACGGGCGGACGTTCGCTCGCAGGGCGCGCACGGGCCCGGCACCCCACCGTGCGAGAAAACGGAAGGCCGCCGTGGCAGAGACGCGGACGCAGGAGATCTGGTTCCTCACGGGCAGTCAGCACCTCTACGGCGACGAGACGTTGAAGCAGGTCGCCCGGAACTCGCAGCAGATCGCCGAGGCGCTCGAGCGCACCGGGAAGCTCCCTGCGCGCGTGGTCTGGAAGCCCGTGCTGACCGGGCCGGAGGCGATCCAGGAGGTGGTCCTCGCCGCGAACGCGAGCGCCGCCTGCGTGGGCGTCATCACCTGGATGCACACCTTCTCGCCGGCCAAGATGTGGATCGCCGGGCTCACCCGCCTCCAGCGGCCGCTCGCCCACCTGCACACGCAGTTCAACCGTGCGGCGCCCTGGGGCGAGATCGACATGGACTTCATGAACCTGAACCAGTCCGCGCACGGGGACCGGGAGTTCGGGTTCATCGCCGCCCGCCTGCGGATCGCCCGCAAGATCGTGGTCGGCCACTGGCAGGATCCGGTGGTCGTGGACGAGCTCGCCGGGTGGGGTCGCGCGGCCGTGGCCCTGGCCGAGTCGCGGCGCCTCAAGATCGCCCGGTTCGGTGGGATGAACATGCGCGAGGTGGCGGTCACGGGCGGTGACCGGGTCGAGGCGCAGATCCAGCTCGGCTGGTCGGTGAACGGCTGGGGCGTGGGCGACCTCGTCGCCCGCATCGCCGAGGTCTCCGACGCGGAGGCCGACAAGCTCGTCCAGGAGTACGAGGACACCTACGCGGTCGCGCCGGCGCTCCGGAAGGGCGGCGACAGGCGCGACAACCTGCGCGACGCCGCGAAGCAGGAGCTCGCGATGCGGTCCTTCCTCGTGGAGGGGGGCTTCGGCGCGTTCACGACCACCTTCGAGGACCTGCACGGCCTCCTCCAGCTCCCGGGCCTCGCCTGCCAGCGCCTCATGGCGGCGGGCTACGGCTTCGGGGCGGAGGGCGACTGGAAGACGGCGGCGCTCGTCCGGCTCGCCAAGGTGATGAGCGCCGGCCGCTCGGGCGGCGTCTCGTTCATGGAGGACTACACGTATCACCTGGTCCAGGGCGAGGAGCGGGTCCTCGGGGCGCACATGCTCGAGGTCTGCCCGTCGATCGCCCAGGGCAAGCCGTCGCTCGAGGTCCACAAGCTCGGCATCGGCGGCAAGGCCGACCCGGCGCGGCTCGTCTTCGACGCCAGACCTGGACCGGCGGTGAACGCGACCCTGGTGGACGTGGGCGGGCGGATGCGGCTCATCCTCGCCGAGCTCGACGTCGTGGCGGCGCCGTCCATGCCGCGGCTGCCCACCGCCCGCGCGCTCTGGATCCCGCGGCCGGACTTCCGGCGGGGCGTCCAGGCGTGGCTCGAGGCGGGCGGCGCGCACCACGCCGCGTTCGCGCAGGCGCTGACGGCCGACGAGCTCGCGGACTTCGGCGCGATGGCGGGGCTCGAGGTGATCCGGATCGGGGAGGGGCTCGACCTCCACGCGCTCCGGAACGAGCTGCGCTGGAACGACCTCGCGTTCAAGCTCGGAGCGTAGCCTTGCGCTCTCCGTACCAGGAGCTCAAGGAGCAGGCCTGGGCCGCGAACCAGGAGATCCCCCGGCGCGGCCTCGCCATCTATACGTTCGGGAACGCGTCCGCGCTCGATCGCGATCGCGGCGTGCTGGCGATCAAGCCGAGCGGGGTGGCGTACGAGGTCCTCACGGCCGCCGACATGGTCGTGCTCGACCTCGAGGGACGCCCGGTGGAGGGGAAGCTGCGGCCGTCGTCGGACACGCCCACGCACGTGGTGCTCTATCGGGCCTTCGAGGGGATCGCGGGCGTGGTCCACACGCACTCGACGTACGCCACCGGCTGGGCGCAGGCGCGCCTTCCGATCCCCATCTACGGCACGACGCACGCCGATCACCTGCCGGAGGACGTGCCCTGCACGGCGGTCATGAGCGACGAGGCCGTGGAGCGCGATTACGAGGTCGAGACGGGGAAGCAGATCCTGGAGTGCTTCCGCGGCCGCGACCCGCTCCGGACGCCGTTCGTCCTCGTGGCGGGCCACGGCGTGTTCACCTGGGGTGCGACGGCGGAGAAGGCGGTCTATCATGCGGCGGTGGTGGAGCAGCTCGCCCACATGGCCTTCGTCACCCGCGGCCTGGACCCGGCGGCGGCGCGGTTGCCCGAGCGGATCGTCCGGAAGCACTTCGAGCGGAAGCACGGGAAGAACGCGTACTACGGGCAGGGGTGAACCCGCGACAGGGCGTGGCTGGCGCGGGGCGGGGGAGGATGCTAAAGCCCTCTCCGCCCGGAGCGCCGCAGGTCGGGCGCGGGCTCGGGCCCGGGCTCGTTCACGGGGTCGGGCCCTCCCAGGACCCCATGATCGACCACGAGATCCACCGCCGCCGGACGTTCGCCATCATCTCCCACCCGGACGCGGGCAAGACCACCCTCACGGAGAAGCTGCTCCTCTACGGGGGCGTCATCCAGCTCGCCGGCGCGGTGCGCGCGAAGCGCGGCCGCTCGAGCGCGGTCTCGGACTGGATGGAGATGGAGCGGGAGCGCGGGATCTCCATCACCACCAGCGTGATGCAGTTCCCCTACCGCGGGCACCAGATGAACCTGCTGGACACGCCCGGCCACGCCGACTTCAGCGAGGACACGTACCGGACCCTGCACGCCGTGGACGGCGCGGTGATGCTCCTCGACTGCGCCAAGGGCGTCGAGGCGCAGACGCGCAAGCTCTTCCGCGTGTGCCGGCAGCGCGCGATCCCGATCTTCACCTTCGTGAACAAGATGGACCGCCCGGGCCGCGACGCGTTCGAGCTCGTGGGTGAGGTGGAGAGCGTCCTCGGCATCGGCGTCTTCCCGATCACCTGGCCCATCTTCCGCGGCGGCACGTTCCGCGGGGTCTGGCACCGGCTCGCCCGGCGCGTCTACCTCTTCGACGCGGCGCACGCGCTCTCCTCGGCGGCGGTCGGCTCGGAGCGGGCGCCGGTCGAGGTGACGGGGCTCGACGACCCGCGCGTCCGGGAGGAGCTCGACGACGCGGGCTACGACCGGCTCCGGAGCGACGCGGACCTCCTCGACGCGGCGGGGGACGGCTTCGAGAAGGAGCGCTTCCTCGCGGGCGAGCTCTCGCCGATGTTCTTCGGGAGCGCCATCAACAACTTCGGGCTGGAGGCGTTCCTGGAGACGTTCTGCGAGCTCATGCCGCCACCGCGGGCCCGCGACTCGGACCAGGGCCCGATCCCGCCGACCCGCGAGGAGTTCAGCGGGTTCGTCTTCAAGATCCAGGCGAACATGGACAGGGCGCACCGGGACCGGATCGCCTTCGTGCGGATCTGCTCGGGCCGGATGGTGAAGGGCATGAAGGTGCACCACGTCCGCTCGGGCAAGGACGTGCGGCTCGCGAACCCGACGCAGTTCCTGGCCCGCGAGCGGAACGTGGTGGAGGAGGGGTTCGCGGGCGACGTGGTGGGCATCCACGACCCGGGCAACCTCGAGATCGGCGACACGCTCACGGGCGGGTCCACCTTCACGTTCGAGGGCATCCCGAGCTTCGCCCCGGAGCACTTCACGCGCCTCCTCCTGATCGATCCGATGCGGCGCAAGCAGTTCGGGCTCGGCCTGCAGCAGCTCGCGCAGGAGGGCACGATCCAGCTCTACCGCCCGCCGGCGGGCCGGGCGGGCGACCTCGTCCTCGGCGCGCTGGGCCGCCTCCAGTTCGAGGTGACGCAGTACCGGCTCGAGTCCGAGTACGGCGTCGAGGTGCGGCTCGAGGCGGCCCCCTACCAGCTGGCGCGCTGGGTCTCGCGCAAGGACGGCAAGCCGCTCGACCTGGATCAGCTCCAGTCGGACATCGAGGGCATGGTGGTCCTCGACGTCCGCGACCGGCCGGTGGTCCTCTTCGATCGCGAGTGGGCGCTCCGCTCGGCGGAGAAGTTCCACCCGGAGTACGCAATGGCGGAGACGGCGACGGGGGTCGTCGTCCGGGCCGCCTGAGCTTCGGGTGGGCGGTTCTCTAGAATCCGCTCGCCCTGAGCCTGTCGAAGGGCGAGCGGGACTGGCCGTGGGGTCATCGAGAGCCGCTCGTGCTGAGCTTGTCGAAGCACGAGCGGCATCATTCACTCATCGTACGCCTCGACGGGGGTTGGTGGGTGGGCCGCACCGAGGGGCGGCCGCCCGGGCCCGCCGGGCTCGCCGACCAGGTCGATGCTCGGCGCCCCAGGCTGATCGGATGACGCGCGCGGGCCACGGTCGGGGTTCGCGGGCGCTCGGGGCAAACTCGGTCGGCCATTTCGCGCGCGGTGCGCGCGATGGCCGACCTCGGACATGCCCCTCGCGCTCGAGTGATCCGTCATGCGCGCGGTCCTGGTTCGATTCCGCCCGGGCGCCTGCGCCATGGTCGGCTCGCTCCGTCGGACCCGGGCGGCCGCTGGTGCGGCGGGGTTGGTTGGGGGTCGAGGCTGCGGTGCCGTGTTTGGCGCCTTCGCGCGGGCCGAGGCTGCTCTACTCCGCTCGTGCTGAGCCTGTCGAAGCACGAGCGGTGCCGCGCCCGTCGGGGCAGGGTGTGGGCCGAGGACGAACGCGAGAGCGCCGCGTGGCCGAAACGCGCGCGGCGGACCCGGAGGCCCGCCGCGCGGTCCCGCTCCCTCTACCTGCCGCCTACCACCAGTAGAAGCTCGCCCAGGGGTAGCTGCCGGCGGTGAAGCTGAACGTGTACGGCGCGCCGCCGGGCAGCGGGAGCTGGCCGCAGGTGACGGCGGTGCCGTTCACGGTGACGGTCCGGCCCGTGGCGTTCGAGCAGCCCCAGCCGTTGATCGTGCTGCTCACGACGTAGCAGACGGCGTCGGTGGTGTTGAAGTTGCCGCTCTGCCCGCCGGTCGCGGTCCGGCAGGTGCCGGGGTCGGTCCCGCCGGTCGTGAACGTGGCGGTGACCGCCTGCGCGGCGCTCATGGTCACGACGCACGTCGCCGACGCGCCGCTGCAGGCGCCGCCCCAGCCGGTGAAGGTCGCGTTCGCGTCGGGGGTGGCTCTGAGGGTGACCGCCGTCCCGCTCTCGTACGTCGCGCTGCAGGCGGCGCCGCAGGAGATGCCCCCGCCGCTCACGGTGCCGTTGCCGGATCTCGTGACGGTCAGCGCGTACGTGGTCGGGTCAGGGTCAGGGTCGGTCCCGCCGCCCGCGGCCACGGTGATCCCGCAGACCTTCGGGTTGTCGGGGCCGCCGCCCCGCGTGAAGGCGATGACAACCTGGCCGCTGGCGCTGGCGGTGGTGCTGAAGGAGCGGGCGAGGGCCCGGTTCCGGGCGCCCGCCGCCGCGTAGATGTCGAACGCGGTCAGCGCGGGCTGGCCGTTGATCGTCACGTTGAACGTCCGCTGCCCGGCGGCGGACCAGTAGCTCTCCGCGAAGTACAGCGTCACCGTCTGCGCGCTGCCCGCCGCGCGGCCGGAGAGCGTGTAGGTGAACTCACCGTATCGCTCGGTCTGGAAGACGGCCTGGGGCGGCACCGTCCCGGAGAGGAGCGAGGTGTCGATCGCGCTCGTGGTCGAGTACGTGCTGCCGCCCGACGAGTACGCGTCGGCGAGGAAGCTGCCGGAGGCGGAGCCGCCCGCGTTGATCGAGACGACGTCGCCGGTGGGGGTGCCGCCGTCGAAGGTGGCCGTGACCGCCCGGGCCGCCGTCATGGTGACGACGCACACGCCGGTGCCCGTGCAGGCGCCGCTCCAGCCGCCGAACGTCGACCCGGAGGCCGGGGCCGCGGTCAGGGTCACCGTCGTGCCGGAGGCGACGTTCGCGGAGCAGGTCGCGCCGCAGTCGACGCCGCCCGTGTTCGACCTCACCGTGCCGCCGCCCGTCCCGGCCTTCGTGACGGTCAGTGCGTAGGTGGTGCCGGGGCCGCCGTTGAACGTGGCGGTCACCGCGCGCGCGGCGGTCATGGTGACCACGCAGGAGCCGGTGCCGGCGCAGGCGCCGCTCCAGCCGCCGAAGGTCGAGCCCGTCGTGGGGGCGGCGGTCAGGGTGACCGTCGTGCCGGAGGCGAAGGTCGCGGCGCACGCCGTGCCGCAGCTGATCCCGCCGGCGTTCGACGCCACCGTGCCGCTGCCGGTCCCCGACCTCGTCACCGTGAGCGCGTAGGTCGTGCCGCCGCCGGGGGCGACCGCCCGGCCGGTGCTCGGATCGATCACGCCGGGACACAGCCCCCTGGACCGCAGGTTCGAGGCGATCTGTGGGAGGGCGGCGACGGTGTTGGCCGCCCACTCGTGCAGCAGGATGACCTGGCCGTTCTGGAGGCGCCCGGCGGCGGAGACGATGGACGCGGTGCTGGCGTTGTTCCAGTCCTGCGAGTCGACGTCCCAGGTGATGACCCGCAGCCCGAGGCCCGAGGCGACGGACTGGAGCGTGGAGTTGGTCTCGCCGTACGGCGGCCGGAAGAGCCTGGGGGTCCCGCCGCCGTTGGCGGAGATCACCTGGTTCGTCCGCGAGAGCTCGCTCTGCATGGTCGCCTGGCTCATGCTCGTCATGTGGCCGTGCGTGTAGCTGTGGTTCTGGACCGAGCCGAGGGTGGCCTGCTGCGCGACGAGCGACGGGTTCGCGGCGACGTTCTGGCCCGTGTTGAAGAAGGTCACCGGCGAGAGGCCGGCGGACCGGAGGGCGTTGAGGAGGGCGGAGGTGCTGGAGCTCGGGCCGTCGTCGAAGGTGATGCCCACGTACCCGCTGCAGGTCTGCGCCTCGGCGGCCGCGGGGAGCGCGCCGAGGGAGAGGGTGAGGGCGAGGAGCAGGGCCCAGCGTACTTCGCGTCCTGGCATGACAGAGTCCTTTCCGGTCACGGGCTGCCGGTTCACCGCGGTGCTGCCTCCGCGCCGCGCGCCGCCGCCGATCGGCTCTGCCGGGCGAGGACGCGCTGCGGGCGTGTCGCCCGTATCGCGCCTTCCCCGGACCTCTGTCAATCTGAATCGAGTTAGAAGAGGGCATCCAGAGCGTTACGCGACCCGTCCGGCGCGCCCGTTCGAGCGCGGGACCCCGAACGCCGGGACCCGGCCGGGTCTCTGGGCCGCTCACCCCTTCCACGTCCAGCCGACGACGTCCGGCGGGTCGACGCCGTGCTCGTGCGCGTGGTGCATGCAGCCGATCTGCCGGTTGCGGAGCAGCTCCTTGGCGTGCGCTCCGGCCACGCGGAGCCGGGGCACCCGGTCGATCACGTCGATGGCGATCGAGAACCGGTCGATCTGGTTCTTGATCGCGAGCTCGAGGGGAGTGTTGATGTTCCCCTTCTCCTTGTAGCCGCGCACGTGGAGGTTGTCGTGGTTGTGCCGGCGGTAGGCCAGCCGGTGGATGAGCCACGGGTAGCCGTGGAAGTTGAAGATGACGGGCCGGTCGAGGGTGAAGATCGAGTCGAAGTCGCGATCGGAGAGGCCGTGCGGGTGCTCGCCCTCGTTCTGGAGGGTGAAGAGGTCCACGACGTTCACGAACCGGATCCTGAGATCGGGGAACTGCCCGCGGAGCAGCTCCACCGCGGCGAGGGCCTCGAGCGTGGGGATGTCGCCCGCGCTCGCGACCACGACGTCGGGCTCCGCGCCCTGGTCGTTCGACGCCCAGTCCCAGATCCCGATCCCCTTCGTGCAGTGGATCCGGGCCTGCTCCATGGTGAGGTACTGGAGGTGGGCCTGCTTGTCGGAGACGATCACGTTCACGTAGTTCTCGCTCCGCAGGCAGTGATCGGCGACCGACAGCAGGCAGTTCGCGTCCGGCGGCAGGTAGATGCGGGTCACCTGCCCGCTCTTGTTCACCACCACGTCGAGGAACCCGGGGTCCTGGTGCGTGAACCCGTTGTGGTCCTGCCGCCAGACGGTGGAGGTGACGAGCAGGTTGAGCGAGGCGATCTCCTCGCGCCACGACAGCCGGTTGCAGATGTCCAGCCACTTCGCGTGCTGGTTGAACATGCTGTCGATGATGTGGACGAAGGCCTCGTACGTGGAGAAGAAGCCGTGGCGGCCGGTGAGGAGGTAGCCCTCCAGCATGCCCTCCAGCGTGTGCTCGGAGAGCATCTCCACCAGCCGGCCGTCCGGGGCGAGGTGGCTCCCGTCGGCGTCCTCGGGCAGGATCTCGGCCATCCACGCCTTGTGCGTCACGGCGTGGATCGCGTCGAGCTTGTTCGAGGTGTTCTCGTCGGGCGAGAAGACGCGGAAGTTGTCGCCGTTCCGGCGCAGCACCTCGGTGAGGAACCTGCCCAGGGGGCGAGTGTTCTCGTGGCGCAGCTTCGCGGGCGCCTCGACGGGCACGGCGAACTCCGCGAAGTCGGGGAGGCGGAGCGGCCGCTTGAGGAGCCCGCCGTTCGCGTGCGGGTTGGAGCCCATGCGGCGGGGGCCCGTGGGTGCGACCGCGCGGACCGCGGGGACCGGCGCGCCGGCGGCGTCGAAGAGCTCCTCCGGCCGGTAGCTCCGCAGCCACTCCTCGAGCAGGCGGAGGTGCGCCGGGTTCGACCGCGCGTCCGCCAGCGGCACCTGGTGGGCCCGCCAGAAGCCCTCGAGGTGGTGGCCGTCGAGGGCACGCGGCGCGGTCCAGCCCTTGGGCGCGCGGAGGACGATCATGGGCCAGCGCGGGCGGGTGATCGGCGCGCCGCCCCTCCGGGCGACGGCGTGGGCCGCGCGGATCTCCGCGAAGCAGTGGTCGAGCGTGGCGGCCATCGCCTGGTGCATCGACTCCGGGTCGGAGCCCTCGACGAAGCATGGGCTCCACCCGCACCCGCGCAGGAGCGCGTCCAGCTCGTCGCGCGAGATGCGGGCGAGCAGGGTGGGGTTGTTGATCTTGTAGCCGTTGAGGTTCAGGACCGGCAGCACCGCGCCGTCGCGGGCCGGGTTCAGGAACTTGGTGAGGTGCCAGCTCGTGGCGAGCGGTCCGGTCTCGGCCTCGCCGTCGCCCACCACGGCCGCCACCACGAGGTCCGGGTTGTCGAACGCGGCGCCGCAGGCGTGCGAGAGCACGTACCCGAGCTCGCCCCCCTCGTGGATCGAGCCGGGCGTCTCGGGGGTGCAGTGGCTCCCGACGCCGCCGGGGAACGAGAACTCCTTGAAGAACCGCTGGAGGCCGTCCTCGTCGAGCCCCTTGTCCGGGAAGACCTCGGAGTACGTGCCCTCGAGGTAGACCGGCCCGAGGACGCCGGGGGCGCCGTGGCCCGGCCCGGCGAGGAAGATCACGTCCGCGTCGTCGCGGCGGATGATCCGGTCGAGGTGGGTCCAGACGAACGAGAGGGCGGGGCTCGCGCCCCAGTGCCCGAGCATGCGGTGCTTGAGGTGCTCGGGCGCGAGCGGCTGGCGGAGGAGCGGGTTCGCCCGCAGGTAGATCATCCCGGCCGCGAGGTAGTTGCAGGCGCGCCAGAAGGCGTGCACGCGGCCGAGCTCCTCGGCCGAGAGCGGCGCGCCGGAGATCGTGGTGCGGGCTTCGCCGAAGGGGCTGAGCGTCGCGGTGCCCGGCGCGGGGGCGGTGGGGGTCGCCATTCCTGGCTCCTCGGGGTTCGAGTGCGACCGAATCATCGGCCTCGCGCGGCGCAGCGTCCAGCGCGCCGGCCGCGACGCAGCGTCGAACCCCCGGAGGGGCTCCGGTTCGTCACGCCGGCGGGTGCGGGGCGAGGGCGCGCGGCGCCCGCCGCGCCGTCCGCTCCTCGGCGTCCAGCTTGAACGCCCCCACCATCGCCGCGAGCTCCTCGGCCTGGCCGGACAGCTCGGACGCGGCGGAGGACGACTCCTCGGCGCTGGCGGCGTTCTGCTGGATGACCTTGTCCATCTCCCCCACCGCGCCCCGCACGGCCTCGATGCCCCCGAGCTGCTGCTGCGCGGCGGCGGCGATCTCCGTGGCGATGGCGCTCACCTTGTCGATCCCCTCGGCGATCGCGCCCAGCCTCCCGGCGACGAGCTGCGAGGTGGCCTGCCCCTCCGCGGCCTGGCGGACCGAGTCCTGGATGAGCGCCTCGGTCTTGTTCGCCGCCTCCTTGGCGCGCAGCGCGAGCGAGCGCACCTCCTCGGCGACGACCGCGAAGCCGCGCCCCGCCTCGCCGGCGCGCGCGGCCTCGACGGCGGCGTTGAGCGCGAGCAGGTTCGTCTGGAAGGCGATGTCGTTGATGTCGCGGATGATCTGCGAGGTGCTCTCCGCGCTCTGGCGGATCTTCTCCATCGCCCCCTGCATCCGGGTCACCACCTGCGTGCCGTCGTTCGCCGCCGCGCGGGCGGCCTGGGCGAGCACGTCCGCCTGGCGCGCGTGCGCGGCCGACTCGCGCGTCGTGCCGGCGACCGTCTCGATCGCGCCCGCCGTCTCCTCGAGCGTCGCCGCCTGCTCGGACGCGCCGCTCGCCACGGCCTGGCTGGACGAGGCGATCTGCGTCGCGGCGGAGGAGACCTGGCCCACCGCCATCGACACCTGGCCGAGCGCCTGGTGGAGCGCCTCGGCGGTGGCGTTGAGCGCGCGCTGGATCCGCGCGTGGTCGCCCTCGTAGCGCCCGGTCATCCGGGCGCGGAGATCCCGGTCGGCGAGCCGCTCGAGGACGGCCGTTGCCTCGTCGATGGGAGCGACCACCGCGTCGAGCGTCTGGTTCACGCCCTCGATGATCGTGCGGAAGTCCCCCTGGTGGCGGACGAGGTCGGCGCGGGCGTCGAGCTGGCCGGCGACGGCGTCCTGGGCCAGCCGGCGCGCGTCCTCGACGAGCCGGTTCACGGCGGCGATGCAGCCGTTGAGGTTGCGCTTCAGCGCGTCGAAGTCGCCCTGGTACTCGATGGCGATCGGCGCCGGGATGGCTCCGCGGGAGATCTGCGCCACGCACTCGGCGGCCACGCCGAGCGGCCCGATCACGGCGTCCAGCGTGCGGTTCAGGCCCTCGACGATGCGGCGGAAGTCGCCCTGGTGGCGCGCCACGTCGGCGCGGGTCGAGAGCTGCCCCGCCACGCCGGCGGCCGCGAGGCGGTCCACGTCGGCGACGACCGCGGAGACCGCGTCCACGCAGCGGTTGAGGCTCGCCTTCACCTCGTCGAAGTCGCCCCGCCAGTCCTCCTCGATGCGCGCGGGGATGGCGCCGCGCGAGATCTCGTCGAGGTGGCGCGCCGCCGCCCGGAGCGGCCCGGTGACGGCGTCGAGCGTCCCGTTCACGCCTTCGATCACCCTGCGGAAGTCGCCCCGGTGGCGGCTCGCGTCGGCGCGCGTGGCGAGGCGGCCCTCGACGCCGGCCCGGGCGAGCGTGCCCGCGTCCTCGACGAGCGCGTTCACCGCGGCGATGCAGCGGTTGACGCTGTCGCGGATCCGATCGAAGTCGCCGTTGTAGCTGGTGGTGACGGGCGCCGGCACGTCGCCCCTCCCGATCCGCTCGAGGCAGGAGGCCGTCTCGCGGATCGGCGCGAGGAAGAAGTCCATCGTGTCGTTCATCCCTTGCACCACGGGCTGGAACTCGGGCCCGAGGCCGGCGGTCTCGCCGCGCACGTCGAGCCGCCCCGACGCGACCGCCTCGCGCAGCTTCTCGGCCTCGGTGACGAGCCGCCGGACGGTCCGGCCGATGGCGCGGGAGAGGAGGAGGGCGAACGCCACGAGGCCGGTGACGGACACCAGGACGACGACCGCCATCGTCGCGGTCCCCCGGGCGCCCACCGCGAGCTCGCGGTCGCCCTTCGCGCGGAGCGCCGCGAGGTGGACCCCCTTCGCGTGCTCGACGGCGGCCTCGGCGGTCTCGAAGGTCTCGAGCCCGCTCTGCAGCGTCACGAGGGCCCTGGACGCCAGGGCGGCCACCTCGGGATCGTCGGGGGGCGTGCCCGCGGCCAGCAGCCGATCGCGCTCGGTCACGAGCTCGCTCACCTGCTGGACTCCCGGCGTCCACGCGTCGTACGCCTCGGCCCACGCCTGGAGCGAGGCGTCGATCGTCGCGCCGCGCGAGCGGGCGCGGAGGCGCGCCGCCGCGCCGGCGACGTCGCGCAGCTTCTCGACCACGGCCTGGGACGCGGCGGCGTGACGGTAGGCTCCGGCCTCGGGGTTGACGAGGGTCCACTCCATGGCGTGGATCGTCATCTGCCCCTCGTCCACGGCGGCGAGGTCCATGAGGAACGGCATGTCCTCCTGCAGGGCTCCACCGAGGAGGCCGAACAGCCGCCGGGATCCGAACCAGGAGAAGGAGCCGACGAGCAGGAGGATGGCGCAACCGCCGAGCATCGCGACCAGCACCTTCTTGCCTGTGGTCATTCGCGTGAGCATGGTGCGCGCCTCGAGCAGGGACCGAGCCCGATCCGCATCGGTTGCACCGCGCATGCCCGGGTCGCCGGAGGGCGCCGGCGGCGCCCCGGGGGGAAAACGCTCGCGCGCGCGCGGGCTTGACGCTGGGTTCGCGCTGCGTGCGCGGTCGGGTGGGCCGGGACCCGGGTGACCGAGGGCGGGTCGCGCGAACCTTGCGGGGGCGGCGAGCCCCGTGCCAGATTTCCACGCACGCCATGTTCACGAACGACCAGGACCAGTCCGTCCGCGCCCGCTGCGGCGCGCTCCCCGGCAACATCGCCGACGCCGTCGCCGCGCACGCGCGCGCCCGCGGTGAGGAGCTCGCGCTCGTCGAGCACAACACCGGGGACGCCGTCACCTGGAAGCAGCTCGACCGGTCCGTGGACGCGCTCGCGGCGAAGCTCCTCTCGAGCGGCTTCCGCAGGGGCGACGTGCTCGCGACGAGCCTCCCGCTGCTGAAGGAGCACGTCTTCCTCGTGCTCGCCTGCTACCGGATCGGCGTCGTGGCCGCCCCGCTCGACCTCCGGCTCCGCGCGACCGAGCTCCGGACGTGCCTGGAGAAGCTGCAGCCCCGCGGGTACTTCTACGCCGGCGCGCCCGCGCTGCTGCCGGTGCTGCGCGAGGTGGTGGGCACGATCCCGGGCGTCCGGCACTGGGTGCAGTTCCAGAAGGAGCCGCAGGGGATCCTGCCGGGCGCGGTCTGGGTGAAGGACTTCACCCGCGACGTGAAGCGCCGGTACCTCGCCGCGCTCGTCACCGGCGCGGTGCGGCGCGCGCGCCGCCGCGTGCAACGCCGCGACGGCTGCCTCGTCATCTTCACCACCGGCTCCACCGGCTCGCCCAAGCCGGCGCTCCTCTGCCACGAGGGGATCCTCACCCAGAACGTCGCCCTGACCGTCGGGTTCGGGCTCCGTCCGGGCGATCGCCTGCTCGTGAACCTGCCGCCGTCGCACGTCGGCTGCATGACCGAGCTGCTCGGGACCGCGCTCTCCGAGGGCATCGTCTCCGTGCTGCTCCACGTCTTCGACGCCGAGAAGAGCCTCGAGGCGATCGCCCGGCACCGGATCACCGTGCTCGGGCAGATCCCGGCCCTCTTCAACCTGGAGTGGAACCACCGCCGGTACGCCGAGCTCGACCTCTCCTCGGTCCGGCTCGCGATCTACGGCGGCCAGGGGGTCTCGCGCGCCTTCCTCGAGCGGCTCCGGCGGATGGCCCCGGAGATCGGGACCGGGCTCGGCCTCACCGAGACGAGCGGGTTCTGCACCTACACCGCTCCGGGGGCGACCGCGGAGGATCTCGCCGCCGCCATCGGGCGCGACGCGCCCTGCTGCCCGATCTCGATCCGCGCGCCGATGAACGCCGACGGCACCGCGGGCCCGGAGCTGCCCGCGGGCGAGACCGGCCACGTCTGCTTCACGGGCCCGCAGCTCTTCCTCGGGTACGTCGGCGATCCCGCGGCGACCGCGCGGGCGATCTCGAAGGAGGGCGTCCTCTACACGGGCGATCTCGGCTCGTACGACGCGCGCGGCCTCCGGCTCGCCGGCCGCTCCGGCCTGGTCATCAAGCCGAAGGGGTTCCAGGTGTTCCCCGGGGACGTCGAGAACCACGTCCTCGCGCGGCTCGACGGCGCGGCCACGGCGGCCGCCTGCGTCGGCGTCGAGCACGAGGTCTGGGCGGAGGCGGTGATGCTGTTCGTCGAGTGCGCCCCGGGGCGGAAACTCACGGCGGAGGAGGTGTACGAGGCGAGCGAGGGCGTGGCCTCCTACGCGCGGCCGAGCCACGTCGAGCTCGTCGGCCCGGGGGAGCTGCCGCTCAACCGGGTGGCCAAGACCGACTACGTCGCGCTGCGCGAGCGGGCGAAGGAGATCGCGGCGCGGCTCCGGGCCGAGGGCGGCTGGGACGCGCGCGGGGTGCGCTAAACGACCGAGCGTGATTCGGAAACGGGTCGGTTGCGGCGGGGCGGGGGTCCCGCGCGAAGCGCGGGGGAGGGGCAGGGCCCCAGGAGCTTCGCTCCTGGGGCGGGGGCGCAGCCCCCGTTCGATCCTGGCTAAACGGCTGTCGTGATTCGCGACACCGAAGGTGATCGCGAATCACGAACTGCCGTTTAGGCGCACCTCCTCCCACCGGCGCGGGCTGGACGCTCGGATCCGGGCCCGTTACGCTGGGTGGAGGAGGAGTCCAACCATGCGCACCATCGTCCTCGCCCTCGCGGGCGCCGCGGCCGTCTTCTCGCTGGCGGCCTGCGATCCGACCGAGAAGAGGGAGTACAGCTGCAGCCGTTCGTTCGGGGAAGAGGAGGCGGCCGCGGACGGCTGCATCCAGCTCGAGATCACCGACGCCGAGGCGATCGCCGCGCGCACGCAGTGTGACGGCGATTGGGACGATGACCCGTGCCCGAGGGCCAACCGGGTCGCGGGCTACTGCAACGTGCCCGAGGCGGCGGACTACACGCTCTCCGGAACGGCGGCGCGCGTGTACTTCTACGACCCCGTCACGTCGGAGGCCGCCGAGGCCGCGTGCCTATCGGTCGACGGGACCGCCTGGGTCGACTGACGTCAGGGCTCCGCGTCCGGCCGCGCCTGCCCGCCGCGCGCGAGCAGGCGCGCGACGAGCGCGAGCAGCCCGGCCACCGCCACCCCCAGGACGATCCAGAAGGTGAGGCGTGCCCCGCGCGAGGGCGCCGGCCCGGTCGCCGGCGCCTCCACGGG
>JAEYOU010000207.1 GCA_023411405.1 Pseudomonadota bacterium
CCGTGGAGGAGCGCGCGGACGTAGAGCCCGGTCCCGCCGACCACGATCGGCAACCGCCCCCGCGCCGCGATCCCGGCGATGGCCTCGTCCGCGCGCGCCGCCCAGCGGGCGGCGTCCATCCCCTCGCCTGGCTCGACCACGTCCACGAGGTGGTGCGGGACCGCCGCGAGCTCCGCGGACGTCGGCTTCGCCGTCCCGGCGTCGAGGCCGCGGTACACCTGCTGCGAGTCCGCGTTCACGATCTCGCCGGCGAGCCGGCGCGCGAGCGCGAGCGCGAGCGCGGTCTTGCCGGAGGCGGTCGGTCCGGCGACGACCAGGATCGCGCGACCCGGCGCGGCGGGCGCGCCGGCGGAGAGGGCTGCCATCGCCCCATCTACGCGGGCGCGCCGAGGTGGGTCAACCCGCCCTCGCTCCTGCGCCCGGCCTCCGGGGGCTATGATGCCGCGGCCCGGAGCTCCCTTGCGCCCGCACCGCACCGCCCTCTCGCTCGCCTTCTCCATCATCCTCCTCGACGTGATGGGGCTCACCCTCCTCTTCCCGGTGGGCGCGTACCTCGTCCAGCGCTACAGCCAGGACGCGCGCCACGTCGCGCTGCTCTCCGCGATCTACGCGGCGGGCCAGTTCTGCGCGGCGCCGGCCCTGGGCTACCTCTCGGACCGGCTCGGACGTCGCCCCGTGATCCTCGCCTGCGTCTTCGGCCAGGCGGCGGGGTACGTGCTCTTCGGCGTCGGCGGCGCGCTCTGGATCCTGTTCCTGGCGCGGGCGATGGCCGGCATCACCGGCGGGAGCATCTCCACGGCGACCGCCTACATCGCCGACGTCTCGACCCCGGAGGAGCGGCCGCGCAACTTCACGCTCGTGGGCATCGCGTGGGGCGTCGGCCTCGTGATCGGGCCCGCCATCGGCGCCGCGGCCGGGCAGGTGCGCCTCGAGCTCCCCGCGTACATCGCCGCCGCGCTCGGCCTCGCCAGCGCGTGCCTCTGCTGGTTCTACCTCCCCGAGTCCCTCCCGCCCCAGCGCCGCGACCGCTCGCCGTTCCGGCTCTCCGCGCTCAACCCTCTCGGCTCGGTGCTCCGGACCTTCCGGCGGCCGATCTTCGTGCTCCCGCTGCTCGCGCTCTGCCTCTTCAACCTTGGCTTCCACGGCGCGAACGCCACCGAGGTCATCTACCTCATCCAGCGGTTCGGCGCGGCGCCGTGGCAGCTCGGGGCCTTGATGGCCGGCGCGGGCGTGGTGATCGCCCTCGTGCAGGGGATCTGGGTCCGCCAGCTCGTGCCGCGCCACGGCGAGAAGCGGACGGCGCTCGTCGCGCTCTCGGTCCAGTGCGCGGTCTCGGCCGGCACCCTGCTCGCGACGAGCTTCGTCGCGGTCGTCCCGGTGATCCTCCTGCGGAACGCGGCGAGCGCCTTCGTCTTCCCGTCCCTGGGTGGGCTCGTCTCCCGGCTCGCCGGCGAGGACGAGCAGGGGCAGCTCATGGGCGTGACCGCGGCGCTGCAGAGCCTCATGACCGCGCTCGGCCCCGCCGCAGCAGGCGAGGTGCACGAGCGGCTCTTCTCCGGCGCCGGCTACGCGCTCGGCGCGGTGCTGGTCGGCCTGGCGGCGATCGTGGCGAGCCGGCTTCGTCCGGCTCCTCGACCCACGCCCGTCCGCGCGCCCTGAGCGCGTCGACGCCCGGGCGCGCGCCTACCTCGTCACCCGCGCCGCCAGCTCGTCCAGCGCGACGGGCGTCTCCTCGCGCGTCGCCAGGTCCTTGAGCTTGGCCTGCCCGGTCGCGACCTCGTTCCCGCCGAGGACGACCGCGTACCGCGCGCCGACCCGCTCGGCCTGCTTGAACTGGGCCTTCAGCTTGCCGCCGCGCGGGTCGAGGTCGCAGGCGACGCCGGCCTTGCGCAGCGCCGCGGCGCGGCGGAGCCCCTCCATCGCGCCCGCGGCGTCGGCGCTGATGAAGAAGACGGCGGGGCGGCGCTCGGGGGCCGCGCGGCCGAGCTTCTCCAGCACCATCGCGAGCCGCTCCTGCCCGAGGGCGAATCCGACCCCGGGCGTCGGCGGGCCGCCGAGCGTCTCGACCAGCTTGTCGTACCGGCCGCCGCCGGCGAGCGCCGACTGGGAGCCGAGCGCGTCGCTCGAGAACTCGAAGGCCGTCCGGACGTAGTAGTCGAGCCCGCGCACGAGCCGCGCGTCCACCGTGTACTCCACCCCGAGCGAAGTGAGCCCTTCCCGTACGCGGTCGAAGTGCGCGCGGCAGCCGTCGCAGAGCCGCTCGAGCAGGCGCGGCGCCTTCTCCAGCACCGGCTGGCAGCTCTCCACCTTGCAGTCGAGGACGCGCAGCGGGTTCCGCTCGATGCGATCGTTGCAGTCCGCGCAGAGCGCGCCCTTGTTCGCGGTGAGGTAGCCCTTCAGCTCGGCCACGTACGCGGGCCGGCAGTCGCCGTCGCCGACCGAGTTCACCTTGAGCCGTGCGGTCACCCCGAGCCGGCGGAAGTAGTCCGCCAGCATCGCGATCTGCTCCGCGTCGAGATCCGGCTCGGCGATGCCGAAGGCCTCGCAGCCGATCTGGTGGAACTGGCGGTAGCGGCCCTTCTGCGGCCGTTCGCGGCGGAACATGGGGCCCATGTAGAACCACTTCTGCGGCCCCTCGACGTACGCGCCGTGCTCGATGAAGGCGCGGACGACGCCCGCGGTCCCCTCGGGGCGGAGCGCGAGCAGCGCCTCGCCCTTGTCCTCGAAGGCGTACATCTCCTTGTTGACGATGTCCGTCGCCTCGCCCACCCCGCGGGCGAAGAGCTGCGCCGCCTCGACCGCGGGCGTCCGGATCTCGCGGTACCCGTGGAGCGCGAACACCTCGCGGGCGACCGCCTCCATCTCCTGCCAGCGGCCCACGTCGGCCGGCAGGAGGTCGTTCATCCCCTTCACGCCGTTGATCTTCACGGCGGCGTAGATACCAGAGACAGGGCGGGCGCGCACGGATCAAGGGCCGAGGATGGACCGCGGGCGCGGGTTCGTTCAGGGAGTCGTCAGCGCACCCGGATCCCGTAGATCGTCCCGCCGCGCGTCGCGAGGACGATCGTGTCGTCGAACACGGCCGGCGACGCCTCGACGTTGGCGTCGAGCTGGAGCCGCGCCGCGACCTTCCCGTCCGCGCCGTCCACGAGCAGGAGCCGCCCGGCGCGGTCGGCCTGGACGATCCACGTCTTGCCCGCGGCCGCGTCGCGCGCGGCGGTCGGGGTGGACCAGAGGTCCGCGCCGACCTTCAGGCGCCAGAGCTCGCGCCCGTCGTCCTTGGCGAGGGCGAGGATCGCGCCCGGCTCCGGGCAGAGGCAGAGGGCGGGGACCCCGCCCATGTACCATCCTCGCCCTACACTCCGCGGCCAGGCGACCGAAGGTCGAACCGCTCGGCCTCGCCCGCCCCGATCGCCTCCCCCACCCGCACCCGCACGCCCGGCGCGAGCCGCGCGTCGAGCGCGACGCGCCCCGGCTCGAAGACGAGGACCACGGTCGAGCCCATCTCGAAGGCGCCCAGCTCTCCGCCCTTCTCCACCGGGATCGGCGCCTCGTAGTCGCGCGCGGTGACCCGCGCGCCGCGGAGGTTCGTCAGGGGGACCGTGGGGTCGTAGTACGCGCGCACACGCCCCACGACGGTCGCCCCGACGGCGACCACTGCGCAGGCGCCGAGCGGCGTCGCGAGCACGGTGACGAGCCGCTCGTTGACGGTGAAGAGCCCGGGGACGGTCCGCACGGACGCAGGGTTCACCGGCCAGAGCCGTCCGGGCACGTAGCGGTACCCGGTGACGGCGCCGCCGAGCGGGAAGTGGATGCGGTGGTAGTCGCGCGGCGAGAGGTAGACGGTCGCGTACGCGCCGCCCTCGAGCCGCCGCGCCAGGGCCGCGTCGCCGAGGAGCGCCCCGAGGCCGTAGTCGATCCCCTTCGCCTGCAGGAGCCGACCGCCGGCCGCGACGCCCACCTCGGAGACGACCCCGTCCACCGGCGACACGGCCACGCGCTCGCCGGCGGCGATCGGCCGGAGGCCGGGCCGGAGCGGGCGCGCGAAGAACTCCCCGAACGTCTCGTACGCGGTGAGCTCCGCGCACTCGGAGAGATCGATCCCGTAGCGGGCCGCGAACGCGCGCATGGCGGCCCGCCGGATCCCGGCGGGGGCGCGCCAGCGGGTGAGCGCCCCTGCGGCACGCGAGAGGGCGTTCTTGGGGAGGAGGCGGAGGGCACCGACGAAGAGGCGGTCGTTCATGGGGCGGACGGAGTGTAGTCGGTAAACTCGCGGTCCGGGAGGCCGTCACCGCTCGTGCTTCGACAGGCTCAGCACGAGCGGATGCTCGGTCCGGACGGCTACAATGCCGATGTGCGGATCGCCCTCGTCTCCGACACCCACGGCCTCACGGACCCCAAGCTCCCGGAGCTGTTCCAGGGGTGCGAGCGCGTGCTCCACGCCGGGGACATCGTGACCACGCCGGTGCTCGACACGCTCGAGCGGATCGCGCCGGTGACCGCCGTCCGCGGCAACAACGACGTCGCGCCGTCGTTCGATCGCCTCCCGGAGACGGTCTGCCTCCCGGTGGAGGAGCTGCGCCTCTTCATGATCCACGACCTCGGCGACCGGGTGCGGCCGAGGCCGCGGGCGGGCGCGGCGCTCGCCCGCGAGCGGCCGCACATCGTCGTCCACGGCCACTCCCACCGGCCCGGCGCGCTCCTGCACGCCGGGCGCCTCTTCGTGAACCCCGGCAGCGCCGGCCCGCGGCGGTTCACCCTGCCCCGGACCGCCGCGATCCTGACCGTCGCCGGGCGCCGCGCGCACGTCGCCTTCTTCGAGCTCTCGGGCGAGCGGCCCGCGCCGCACGGCCCGGTGTTCGAGACGGAGCTGTGAGCCTCCCGCCGCCCGATCGGCTGCTCCGCGCCGTCGGCCTGGACGACGCCCCGTTCCGGCGCGGGGCCCGGGGCGACGTCGGCGTCGCCGGCGTGGTCTGCGCGGGCACGCGGTTCGAGGGGCTGCTCTGGGGACGCGTGCGCCAGGACGGCTGGAACGCGACCGACGTCCTCCTCGACCTCGTCGGCGCGAGCAAGTTCCTCCCGCAGCTCCACCTCGTGCTCCTCGACGGCATCTCTCTC
>JAEYOU010000267.1 GCA_023411405.1 Pseudomonadota bacterium
TTCTCGGCGACTGCGTCCAGGTGCGCCGGGCGCAGCTCGTGCTGCAGGGCGGGACGCTCACGCGGTGCGGCGGCGCGGCGCTCGAGGCGTTCGGCGGCTCGGTCGAGGCGCGAGGGCTCGACGCGACGGGCGGTGACGCGGGGTGCCTGGTCTTCGCGGACGGGGCGGACGGCCGGCTCCAGGGCAACCGGTGCAGCGGGCGCGGTCCGGCGGTCGTGGCGGCGAGCGGAGCCAAGGTCGCCGCGTCGATGAACCGGTGGCTCGTCGACCCCGTGCTGTGGGTGGAGTGCGGGTCGGGGGCGCGGGTATACCTTGGGGTGGGGGAAACCTCCCGAGAGCCTTGCAGGAACTCGGGAACTTCACTCGACAAGCCGCGCCGGAAGTGACAGCCTCGTGCGGTTTTTGTCCCGCCAGCGGCGCGGCGGGCGAGCGCACGCGGAGACCGACGCCGCGGCCCACTCGAGGAGACCGGCGTGCAGATCAAGCTGCGCAAGGCGATGTTCGTGCTGCCGAACCTGTTCACGGTCAGCTCGATCGTCCTCGGGTTCTACGCGCTGACCCTGTGCGCGGGCGAGGCCACGCCGCTCCAGCTCTACCAGGCCGCGCTGGCGATCGTCTTCGCGATGATCTTCGACGCGTTCGACGGCCGCGTCGCGCGCATGACCAAGACGCAGTCCGACTTCGGCGTCCAGCTCGACAGCCTCGCCGACGTGATCTCGTTCGGCGCCGCCCCCGGCCTGCTCGTCTACAAGTGGGCGCTCGCGCCGCTCGGGTTCGTGGGGATCTTCCTCTCCTGCGTCTACGTCGCGTGCGGCGCGCTGCGGCTCGCCCGCTTCAACGTGCTCGCCGCGCGGGGCGACAAGGGATCGTCGCGGTTCTTCGTGGGCCTCCCCATCCCGCTGGCCGCGGGGACGATCACCGCGCTCGTCATCGCCCACTACAAGGAGTTCGGCGCCCCCACCGAGGCCGCGCAGCGCGTCCCGATCGCGCTCGTCGTGGTCCTGCTCTCGTTCCTCATGGTCTCGACGGTCCGGTACCGGACCTTCAAGGACGCGCACCTCTCCCGGCGCAGCCTCTCCGTCTTCGTGGGGGTCGTGGTGGTCGGGCTCCTCGTCGGCTTCGCCACGCGGGCCTCGTTCGTCCTCGTCGTGTACATGACCGCGTACCTCGCGATGGGGATCGCGGAGTCGGTCTTCCTCCGGGCGCGCACCCTGGATCGGGCCCAGCTCCCCGCCTCCGTCCGGGCGCAGCTCGACGCCGACGAGGCCCTCGAGCCGGACCCCGAGGACGTCGAGGGCGACAAGGAAGAGCAGGACGAGTACATCTAGCGCGTGATCGAGCCCGGACCCGCGCCCGCCCACCGCACCTCCGCCGAACGCCTCCGCGCCCGCCTCCGTTCCCGCGCGCCGCTCCGCTCCGATCGCACGCGCCCCGGCGGGTGGGTGCTCCTCGCGGCCTGGGGGCCCTGCGGGTTCTCGCCGGTCGCGCCGGGGACGATGGGCACGCTCGGGGCCATCCCGCTCGCCTGGATCCTCTCCCGGCTCGGCGGCCCCGTCCACCTCGGCGTGACCGCCGCGCTGCTCGTGCTCGGCGTCGTCGCCGCGGGCCACGCCGCGCGCTACTGGGGCATCGGCGACGCCTCGCCCATCGTCGTGGACGAGGTCGTCGGTTACCTCCTCACCATGGCCCTCGTCCCGTTCACCGCCTGGACGGCGCTCGCCGGCTTCGTCCTGTTCCGGATCTTCGACATGACCAAGCCGTGGCCCATCTCCGCGCTCGACCGGATCAAGACGGGGCTCGGGGTGATGCTGGACGACGTCGGGGCCGGCGTGCTGGCGTGGGCGGTGCTGCAGGGGCTCCTCCGCGCGTTCCCGGGCGTCCTCGCGCCATGAGCCCCGGGGAGAGCCCGCTCGCCGTCGAGCTCCTCGCCACCGGCGACGAGCTGCTCTCGGGGCAGCTCGTCGACACGAACTCGCCCTGGCTCATGGACCGGCTCTGGGAGCTCGGCCTGCTCGTGCGCCGCAAGACGCTCGTCGGGGACGATCGGGCGGACCTCGCCGCCGCGATCCGCGAGACCACCGCGCGCGCCGACCTCGTCGTCCTGAGCGGCGGGATGGGGCCGACCGAGGACGACCTGACGAGCGAGACCGTGGCCGAGGTGCTCGGGGTCCCGCTCGCGCTCGACGAGCCGTCGCTCCGCGCCATCGAGGAGCGGTTCCGGCGGTTCGGCCGCACCATGACGCCGAACAACGCCAAGCAGGCGCGCTTCCCGCGCGGGGCCGAGGTCATCCCGAACGCGCACGGCACCGCGCCCGGGTTCGCCGTCCGCCTCGGCCGGGGCGAGCTGGTCTGCTTCCCGGGCGTGCCGGTCGAGTACAAGGGGCTCTGCCACGACTGGCTGCTGCCGCGCCTCGGGGCGAAGCTCGGCGAGACGACCGCCGCGGGCCTCGTGAAGCTGTTCGGCGTCCCCGAGTCGCACGCCGACCACCGGATGCGCCCGGTGATGGACGATCCGGCGAACGCCGGCGTCCGGTTCGGGTACCGGGCCCACTGGCCCGAGGTTCACGTGAAGTGGATGGTGCCGGGGCCCGGCGCCGCGGAGCGGGCGGCGCGGATCCGCGCCCAGGTCCGGGCGGTGTTCGGCGCGCAGATCTTCGGCGAGGATCGCGACGAGCTCCCGGCGCTGGTCGTGGCCCGGCTCGCGGCCCGCGGCGAGCGGGTGGCGCTCGCCGAGAGCTGCACGGGCGGCCTCGTCGCGCAGGTCCTCACCGAGGTGCCCGGCGCGTCGGCGGTCCTCGACCTCGGCGTCGTCGCGTACGCCAACGCCGTCAAGGAGCGGGTCCTCGGCGTCGAGGGCGCGCTCCTCGCGGCGCACGGCGCCGTCTCCGAGCCGGTCGCACGCGCGATGGCGGAGGGCGCGCGCCGGGCGGGCGGCGCGACCTGGGGGATCGGCATCACCGGGATCGCGGGCCCCTCCGGCGGCTCGCCGGAGAAGCCGGTCGGCACGGTCCACGTCGCCCTCGCCGGGCCCGCGGGGACGGAGGCGGTGGCCCGGCGCTACCCCGGCGACCGGACGCGCATCCGCCGGCACGCGGCCTGGGAGGCGCTGAACCTCTTGCGGGTCGCGATGGGGTGAGAGCGCTTCCGCTCGTGCTGAGCCTGTCGAAGCACGAGCGGGCGGCGCTCGCCCTTCGACAGGCTCACCCTTCGACAAGCTCAGGGTGAGCGGCCTCTTTCCCCACACAGAACCGCTCGACGAACGCGTCCCACGCGAGCAGCGCCGCGCCGCTCGCGAGCAGCCGCTCGTACTCCTCGCGCGCCGCGGGGACGAGCTCCGCGCCGGGCCGCGGCCGGTACCGCGCGGCGAGGCCGGCGTCCTCGAGCGTGCGCGAGACGAGCGCTTCGAGGTTCACGGCCTTGCCGTCGAGCGCGCCGCCCCGGTCCAGGAGCCACCCCACGAGCTGCCCGATCCGCTCGCGCGCCGCGACCCGCACGCCCGCGCCGCCGGAGACGAGCGCCTCGTTGACCGCGTCCGGCGGCGCGTCCCGGACCACCACCCACGTGAGGACCCGCTCGCCCTGGAAGCCGCCGCGCGAGAGCGCCGCGAGGCAGCGCGCCTCCTCGTCGGGCGGACAGCGGATGCGGACGACCGGCTCGGCGCGCGGGGAGGGCATGAGGGCCATGCTCGTAGCCTCGGCGCGGGCGGCGCGCAAGGGTCGAAGCGCGCCGCGACGGGGCCCCGCGCGGAGCGTCTCCCGAGGTTCTTGCTCGTCGGTCGCCCTCACCCTGCGTAAGCTCTATCGGCATGAGGCTCCTCGCCGGGCTCGTCGCCGTCCTCCCGCTCGCCGCCGCCGCGCAGGGAGGGCCCGGCATCACGGGCGGGATCTCCTTCGGCGCGCGCCTCCAGACGCTGGACCGGCTCGCGGAGGCGGCGCACGCCCGGCAGCGGACCGAGGCGATGGCGCACCCCGAGGACCTCGACCTCCAGCAGGTGTTCGTCTACCCGGAGCGGCCGGGCCAGAACCAGGTGGCCTGGTATCCGTTCCAGTGGCGCACCGTGGACGTGGCGCCGCTCGGGGGCGGCCCGGGCGGGATCCGGCTCTACTACTACGCCACCGAGGAGGCGCAGGCCCGGCGCGCCCTGCCCGCGATCGAGAGCGCCTACGCGCGGCTCGTCGAGGCGTTCCACTACAACCCGACCCGGCGCATCCCCTTCATCCTCTACGCCACGCAGCGCGAGTTCCAGACGCAGAACGTGTTCCAGGTGACCGAGTCCGTCCTCGGCGTGACCTCGCCCCAGGACCTCAAGATGACGGTCCCCTACTTCGGCGATCACGCGCGGTTCATCGAGGTGGCCACCCACGAGATGGTCCACCAGTTCCAGATCCAGAAGATGCAGGACCTCGCGGGCGACGACACGTCGGCCATCATGACCCTGCCGCTCTGGTTCATCGAGGGCATGGCGGAGTACTACACGAAGGGTGGAATCGACGTCGAGACGGACCTCTTCCTGCGCGACCTGCTCTGGAACCCCGACCCGGCGCGGCGCTACCAGATCCTCCCGTTCGCCGAGGACCGGCTGCTCGGGTACATCCCGACGTACAAGCTCGGGCAGGCGCGCATCGCCTTCCTCGCGGACACCTACGGGCCCGAGTCGGTCCAGTCGTTCCTTGAGCAGGCGCGGTTCGGCGGCCCGCCGGGCGCGGGGCAGGAGCGCGGCTTCCCGGCGCTGGTCCGGCGCGTGCTGGGCGAGCCGATCGCGCAGGTGGACGCGCGCTGGCGGGCGTGGCTGAAGCGCCGCTACTACCCCGCCTACCTCGCCTCCGCCCTCGATCTCGCGGGCGTGCGCGAGCTCCGCAGGCTGCCCTCGGAGCCCGAGGCGTTCACCACCTCGCCCGACGGCGGCGTGGTGCTCTACCGCGGCATCGACCGCCAGCGCGGGCGCGCCCGCCTCGTCCTCGTCGATCCCCGGTCCCCCGGCTCCGACGTGGAGGTGGCCGCCGACGACCGCCCCGGGACCGAGTCGCTCCACCCCATCGAGTACGGCGTGACGGCGCTGGGGACGAAGCTCCTCGCCTACTCCGCGCAGGACGGGATCGGCGACCGGCTCCACGTCGCCACCTACGAGCACACGCCGGCGAAGGACGGCGGGCGGGCCCGGCTGCGCCTCGGCGAGGTGCGGGCCCTCGACGTCCGCCCGCCGGAGGACGAGGACCGCTTCGGCCGGTTCATCACCATCGCCGACCCCGCCCTCTCGCCGGACGAGACCGAGATCGCCTTCGTGGGCGTGGGCGCGAGCGGGCAGCAGGACATCTACGTCGCGCCGGTGGACCGCCCCTCGCGCGCGCGCCGGCTCACGCGCGACCTCTTCGCCAAGAAGGACCTCGCCTGGGGCCCGGCGGGGATCGCCTACGCCTCGGACGCCACCGCCCACGGCAAGCTCAACCTGTTCCGGATCGACCCCGCCACGGGCGCGCGCACGCGGCTCACCACCGGCCCCTCGACCGACCGCGAGCCCGCGTTCCTCGCGGACGGCGCGCTCCTCTACACCTCCGACGCCGACGGGAAGCCCGACCTCTGGGAGCTCCGCGAGGGGCGTTCGCGGCGGCGGACCGACTTCACCACCGGGCTCCACGGCCCGCGGCCGGTGGCGAGCGGGGCGATCCTGGCGTCGACCTTCCACGGCGGCCGGTTCCGGCTGGTGCAGGTCGCGCCGATCTCGCTGCTCGACGCCGGGTGGCGCGACGTCGCCCCGGAGCGCGGCGCGCCGCTGCCGATCCCGAGCGCCGACTTCCCGGCGGCGCCGAAGGAGTACCGGGCCTACGCCGCCAAGAACTGGCGCCCGCAGGCCGGGTTCATCTACGGCGGCGGCTCGAGCGGCTTCTTCTCCGGCCGGGCCGCAGCGCTCTTCTCCGACTACCTGCGCGACCACGTGCTCTTCACGGACGTCGAGGTGTACGGCAGCTTCGACTACACCCAGGCGCTCGTCCTCTACGAGGACCGCTCGCGCCGCGTCGGGCGCGTGCTCGGGGCCTACCACTACGTCCAGCAGCAGCTCGATCCGCTGGACGTGGATCTCACCTACAACCAGCGCGACTTCGGCGTCACCGGCGCGCTGCGCTGGCCGCTCGATCCGTTCCGACGCTTCGAGGCCGAGCTCTCGGTCGGCGCCACCCAGCGGTACTGCCTCACCGACTGGACCGCGGACATCACGCTCGACTGCGCCGGGCTCCGGGAGCCGAGCGACGCCTACGCGAGCGCCGCGGACTGGCGGCGCCGGAACGGCGGGACCAACCTGACGGTCACGCCCTCGCTCCGGTTCGGGTACGACTCGGTCCGGTACCACCCGCTCGCGGGGCCGATCGACGGCTCCTCGCTCCTCGCGGAGCTCGGGGCCGGCTGGGTCCCGCAGCGCGGCGCGGTCCACGGGTTCGGCCGCTTCGACGCGCAGCGGTACTTCCACCTGTGGGGCAGGACGCGGTTCTGGCTCCGCGGCGCCGCCGGCCTGAGCTTCTCGCCGGGCGGCGAGGACCGGCTCTGGGAGCGGAGCTGGTGGCTCAACGGGGCCGACAACCTCCGCGGGTACGGCCCGGGCGACACCCCGTTCCTCATCGGCTCCAGGTACTACGTCGCCAACGCCGAGCTCCAGGTCCCGCTCGATCCGATCCTCCGGCTCCCGCTGTTCGAGTACATGACCGGCATCGCCGGCCTCGACTTCGGCGGCGTGTTCAGCTCCTGGGACGGCCGGCGCGACTCCGGCGGCGGCGTCGTGGACCCGGGCGCGTGGGAGGCGCGGACCCTGACCGGCGTGCTCGGGGTCAACATGACGCTCGGGCCCATCCTGTTCCGGGTCCACTTCGGCCACCCGTACCGGATCGGCGGCGTCGAGACGCCGGCGCTCGCGGACGGGCAGGGCTGGGTGACGAACGTCACCTTGCGGTACCTGTTCTTCTGACGAACGCTGTCAGCTCCACAGGTCCGGCCGGCTCGCCGGCGGCGCGAGCGCCAGCGCCGGGCCCGGCAGCGATGGGGACTCCGCCTCCGTCGCGACGCCGTACCAGCGCGCGAGCTGCACCAGCGCCAGCCCTTCGACGCACACGTGCGCCTCGACGTTCGCGAAGTACGGATCAGCGGCCCCGGTGCTCCGCTCCTCCTCCACGCGCTCCCTCCAGGTCCGCAGCAGCGCTCCCAGCGCGGCGCCGAACCCGTCCGTTTCCCTCGCGTGGATGGCCCGCAGCGCGTCGAGGCGCGGCGACGCCGCGCCTCTCGTCGCCCGCTCGAACACCTCGAGCGCCGCCTCCACCCGCGCCGGGTCGGGCTGAGGCGCCGCCAGCTCGGCCAGCGCGGCGAAGTACGCGAAGTCGTCCTCGTCCTCCATGTCCTTCGTGTGCGTCGCCGTGCTCTGCGCCGCCACCTCGGCCGCGAGCGCGCGGTCGTTGGCAGCCAGCGCGTCGAGGTACGGGACCCCCGCGCTGCGCGCGAGCCAGTACGGGTCCGGATCGTGGAGCCTTGCGCGCCGCTCCAGGAGGAACAGGTACGCGAGGGCGGCCCGCTGCAGGCCCGCCTGGAAGCCGGGAGTGTCGAGGTAGAGCAGCAGGTTGGCGCACGCGCGCTGCCGCTCGTGCCGGCACAGCCGGAGCACGTCCTCCGGGCCGTGGTCGCCGCTCTGCAGGAGCTCCAGCCCCTCCTCTACGAGCGCGTCGAGGTTCGCGGCTTCCAGGCTCAGGCTCGACCGTCCCACGTGTTCCTCCTACGAGGCGTACCGCCCCGCCCTGCCGTCTAGATGAGCCGCTCGCCTTGCTTCACAGCGCGGAACCCGGTGAGCTTCGCGCCCTGGATCGCCTTCAGCAAGTCGTCGCGAATGAGGATCCGGTCCGGCGCCTCGCCGAGCCGGAAGAGCACCAGGTGCGATGGGACGGCGTCCGGCCTCACGACCACCGCGTCCACGTCCATGATCTCGCCGGACTTGAACCTCGAGACCTCGGACCGCGTCAGGTCCAGGCACTCCACCGAGACGACCGGGTTCACGATCGTGTACCGCTCCTCGAGGATCCGCCCCTTCTTGTCGCGGATCGACACCGGCAACAGCTCCACGTCCTGCTCCGTCACCCCGTTCGCGAGCAGCACCTCCAGCGCTCGCGGACCGGCGACAATCATCTGCGAGAGGTTCCGAAGGAAGTCCACCTTCATGTTCCCCCCGGAGGCTTCGAGAGTGAGCACAACGTCCTCGGGGTAATCCGGCTCGAGCCGGACGCCTTGGATGAGACGGAAGTCATCGGGGAGCTCCCGCGAGGGCCGCGGGAGCTTCCAGGCTCGCGCGTCATCGCAGTGTTGCACCACCAGGTAGTCGCTCATCCCTCCCCTCCCTTGGGCGCGCGCAGCCTGCTCAGCTTCTTGCCGCCGCGCTCCTGCTCGGTCGCGCGCCTCAGGTCTCGCGACACCTCATGATCGGCCGTCTAGATGAGCCGCTCGCCCTGCGGTACGGCGCGGAACCCAGTGAGCTTCGCGTCCTGGATTGCCTTGAGCAGATCGTCGCGGACGAGAATCCGATCGGGCGCCTCGGCCAGGCGAAAGAGGACCAGGTGCTCTGGGATCGCATCGGGCGTGATGTATAGGTTGTTGATCCACATGACGTCGTCTGTGCTGGGGTCGTACGTCTCGAACACCGAGCGCGTCCGATCCATGCACTGCACCGACGCCACCGGGTTCACGATCGTGTACCGCTCCTCGAGGATCCGCCCCTTCTTGTCGCGGATCGACACCGGCAACAGCTCCACGTCCTGCTCCGTCACCCCGTTTGCGAGCAACACCTTCAGCGCTCGCGGACCGGCGACGATCATCTGCCAGAGGTTTCGGAGGAAATCGACCTTCATGTTCCCACTGGTGGCCTCGAGAGCGAGCACCACGTCATCGGGGTAGTCCGGCTCGAGCCGGACACCTTGGATGAGGCGAAAGTCATCGGGGATTGCGATCCCTACGTCAGCAAGCTCCCAGGCTCGCGCGTCATCGCAGTGTTGCACCACCAAGTAGTCGCTCATCCCTCCCCTCCCTTGGGCGCGCGCAGCCTGCTCAGCTTCTTGCCCCCGCGCTCCTGCTCGATGACACCTCTCAGCTCCTGCGAGACCTTGCTGAGGGTCCGACCAGCCCTCGCGATGACCTCGTGCTTCTCCACCTTGAGGGACGCATCGACGTCCCGGCGTGCCCTCACGAGCCAGGCCTTCAGCGACTCCGTGTAGTTGGGATGGTCCGCCTCGTCCCAAGGGCAGTGCGCCGGCAGGCCGACGATCCGCGCGGGCACCACCTCCGACGGGAGGACGATCATGTTCTCCTCGTCGTTCAGGTTCCACTTCCCCTTGAGCAGCACCTTCACCCGCGCGTCCCGCTTCGCGCCGTCCCCGTCGTGGTTCAGCACGTACTTGTTGAGCGCGTCCGCCGGGATGATGTGGTGGTGCTCGTGGAAGTACGGATACCGCTGGCCCGGGTGGCCGGGGCGTTCGCGCAGCGTGAACGTCTTCACCCCGGCGAGCTTGGGGTTCGTGCGGCCGTCGGGGTGCGGGTGATCGACGTACCAGCCGTCGGCCTCGCGGACGAGGAGGGAGAGCGGGTGCTCGGCCCGCTCGGTCACGAACCGCCGGAGGAACGCGGCCCGATCGAACTTCTCCCGGCGCTCCTCCTTGCGCCGCTGCCGCTCCGGCGCCTTCCCGCGAGCGTGCTTCCCGACCACGTCGCTGTCGAGGCGGTACCCGTTGCCGTCCTGCACGAGGTACCCCATCGCCACCGCGCGGCCGCGGTGGTCTCCCTCCAGACGCGCCCGGTGCGTCCGCGCCGACTTCACCCCCTGGGTCGGGTAGTGGCACGGGTGCGTGCTCCACTGGCTCTTCCGGATCTCGCTCGCGTGCTTCCAGACGCAGCCGCACTTGCCGCTCGTCGGGTGGTTGTCGGTCTCGGGGTCGAACGCTGCGTGCTGATCCTTGGCCATCTCCCCTCCTAGCTCCGCCCCGCGGGCTCGATCCGCGCGGCGGCCACGTGCTCGCGCTCGGAGCGGGAGCACACGAGCGCGCGCGGCGCCCTGGCGTAGCGCCGGACGAACGAGCGGACGGCCAGGGCGATCCCGATCGCCCCGCTCGCTGCGCCGGTGTCGCCGAGCTCGAAGGCCGGGAGCGACACCAGCAGGTCCTCCGCCGCGTTCGCCCCGGCGAGCCGGGCGAGGGCCATCCCCCACTCCCGGGCCCGCCAGGTCTCGCCGTTCTGGTCGGCGTACAGCGCGAACGGCCCGGGCAGGCCGCCCCGCGCAGCGAGGAGGACCCGCGCGAGGGCGGCGCCGTCCGAGTCGAGATCGTCCGCCCGGAGCGGACGGACCGGCGCCACCGCCACGTCGGCGATGGTGGCGAGCGCGGGCGCGGCCGGGCGCCGGCCGGCGCGCTCCGGCTCGAGCAGCACCGCGGCCGCCGCCTGACCTGGCATGAGCCCCACCGGCTGGTCGGGCATCTTGAGCCGGCCCTCGGCCGCGAGCCAGGCGGCGTCCTCCTCCCCGACGAGGCTGTCCACGCCGAGCACGATGGCCCGATCGACCTGCCGCGCGTCGAGCGCGGCCATCGCCTGCCGGACGGCGATGAGGATCCCGGCGTGCCCGGCGTGCGAGACGGAGATGCGCCCCGGGTCCAGGGGGAGCCCGGAGGCCTCCGGGATCATGCGCGGCAGCGCCCAGGCGAGCTGCTCGTCCCAGCCGCCCGGCTCCTCGGCGCGCTCCGGGGAGACGCAGACGAGAAGCGCGGTGCGGGCCCAGGCGTCCTGGCCCAGGGACTCGAGCCCCGCCGTCCGGGCGAGATCGCCGAGGGCGTGGCCGGCGAGGAGCGCGTGGACCGCCAGCCCCTCGAACCCCCTCGCCAGCGGGACCGGGTGACCGGTGACCTGCAACGCGTCGAGGCCGTCGCGGTCGAGCACGGTGATCTGGAGGGGTCCCGGGCGGCTGATCCCGGCACGGATCGCGGCGCACGACGAGGCCGCGTCGTTCCCCACCGACGTGATCATCCCCAGGCCCGTGATCGCCGCGCGCACCAGCCCCCTCCACCCTACGGTCCCTCTGGTCGAGGCGACCTATCCAGCGAGATGAAGCTCCAACGCAGGCCTGGCCAGTCTCGTGACCTCGACCGTTCCCGCCCGCACCCTATCGGCGGCGTCGAGACGCCGGCGCTCGCGGTCGGGCAGCGCTGGGTGACGAACGAAGGCTGTCAGGCCCTGATCCTGCAGACCCTCGCGTTGTTACAGTAGTAGCCCTCGGCGCAGTCGGAGTCGTTCCTGCAAGGCTGGTCTTGCCGGCAACCCACCCCACCGTGCAGGTCTATCCGCTGGAGCGCCGTGGTGCCCGGAGGGTCGAGCTCGATGGGACCGTTCCCCCGGATCCCCTGGGTCCGGTTGGTGATCGTGACGACGCTCCCGTTTGCCGTGGCGGTGAAGGCCGCGCCGAAAGAGGCGGTCGTGGCATTGGCGACCGCGCTTGCAGTGTTGCTTGCGGTCGCGTCGACATCCGCGCCGATCACGACCGGAACGGCGCCCGCGTGCGTGACGGCGCCTCCAGCTTCGACGTATTCGAACACGGTCGGATCCTGGCTCACATCCCAGGCGATCGCGAACGTGACGCCCAGCAGGTCCCGGTTCGCGACGATCGCGAGCGTGCCCTGAGCGGCCGCCTTCGGGACGTTCCTGCACTCGTTCGAGGTCCCGATGGCGCCGCAGGTGCCACACGCCGTCGCGACGTCGCTGTCGCACTCTTCTTCGTACCAGACCGTCCTGGCCTCGTCGGTCCACCCACCCTGTACGATCCGGTCGCCGCAGACCGGCCCGGTGACGTTCTGCGTCTGGCAGCTCTGGGTGCACAGCGAACAGGTTGCCTGGCCGTAGACGCAGACGTCGACGGCGCCCCTGCCGTTGAGGCTCCCCTGGTCACAGCCCTCCGGAGTGCTGAGCGCCCGATTGAGATTGAAGTCCCACGTGTCCCGGGTTCCGTCGCCGCACCAGTGACGAACGCCCTCGACCCACTCGCACCCGCGGCAGAGCCAACAGACGGGGTCGCTCGGGGAGTACGAACAGTGCCTGTCGTCCTCGGCGGACCTGGCCGAGTCCGCCCCCCGATCGCAACCCTCGGCCGGACGACCGCCCACGTTGGTCCGGTCCTCGAACCCGTCGCCGCACACGTTGTTGGTGCAGTTGCCAC
>JAEYOU010000311.1 GCA_023411405.1 Pseudomonadota bacterium
GGGCCGGGCGGCACGCACAGGCCGACCCGCGCGCCGCGCGCCCGGCCATGGTCCCGCAGCAGGTGGGCGATCCGGCTCGACGCGGCGCGCACCTCACCGCGGGAGGCCGCCCCATCCGCGCAGGCGACCGCCCGCCGTTCGGGCGCGTCCTGGAGCGCCGCGTCCACGAGGTCCATCGCGAGCCGGGTCATCGGTGCGTCTCCTTGGTCAGCGCAGGGCGGCCGCGGCGAGCGGTCCGGTGTCGAAGAGGGTCTCGTTGGCGCACACGACCGCGCCGCGGCCGTCGAGCCGCACCCGGACCTCGGTCTTGAACCCGCCGCCCCCACCGACCGAGCGCAGGTCCGGGCTCCCGTCGGTCTCGCCGTACCTCCACCCCAGGCCGGCCGGGAGGGCCTCGCCGTCCGGCGTCCGCTGGGGCTCCCGCATCGCCGCCGCGGAGGCGGGTGTGAGGATGCGCGCGCCCTCGAACGAGCCGTCGCCGGCCAGCGCCGCGGCGAAGCGGGCCAGGTCGGCGCACGAGCCGACGAGGCCGCCGTACGGCGCGCCGTCGACGAGGAAGCGCCGGAAGGCGCCGAACCGGCCCGCCCGCGGACCGTACAGCCGGCCGTCGACGACGAGCCGCATCGCCTGGTTGAGCATGCTCGAGCGCCGGTAGTAGCCGGTGGCGAGGCGCTTCCCGTCGAAGTCGAACCCCGTGCTCCGCATCCCGAGCGGCTCGAGCACGTGGCGCGTCACGTACGCCTCGAAGGGCAGGCCCGAGCGCCGCTCCACGAGCACGCCCAGGACGAGGTAGCCGAGGTTCGAGTAGCCGTAGCGGGAGCCGGGCTCGAACCGGAGCCGCGGGTGGGCGCGCAGGAGGCGCGTGGTCAGCTCCTCGAGGGCGGGCCCCTCCTCCGACTCGAGGTGGACCCAGGAGATCGGGAACGGGTTCGGGAGGCCGGAGGTGTGCGCGAGCAGGTGGCGGACCGTGATGCGCGCGCCGTCGCCGATCGGCAGCGCGACGTGCCGCTCGATGGGATCGTCGAGCCCCACCGCCCCGCGCTCGACGAGCTGCATCACCGCCGCCGCCGTGAAGAGCTTCGTCACCGAGAAGTACATGAACGCGGTGTCGGGGGTCACCGGGGTGCCGCGCGTGACGTCCGCCACGCCCTCGGTCTGGAGGGTGATGCGGCCGTCCCGGATGCGCGCCACGGCGATCCCCGGCGCGTCGCCTTCATGGATGGCATCCCTCATCGCGACCTCGTAGGGGCGCCGGTCCCGGGCACACGCACCCGCGAGGACGGCGATCGCAGCGAACGCCGTGACCCTGTGATGTGACGCCATCGCGCTCCTCCCGCCGGCGGTGCGGCCGGCCGGGGCTTCTCTCAGAGGCTGAGGCCCCCGTCCATGACGAAGACCTGTCCCGTGATGTAGCGGGCCTCCTCCCGCGTGAGGAAGTGCGCGAGCTCCGCCACCTCGGCCGCCGTGCCGAACCGCTTGAGAGGCACCTGGGCGAGCACCTGCTCCCGGTACTTCGGGTCGAGCCGCTCGAGCATCTCGGTCTCGACGAACCCGGGGGCGAGCGCGTTGACCGTGACCCCGCGCGGGGCGCACTCCCGGGCGAGGCTCCGCGTGAAGCCGTGGATCGCGGCCTTCGAGGCGGCGTAGTTCGTCATCCCGGCGATCCCGACCATCCCCGCCACCGACGAGACGTTGATGATCGTGCCCGAGCGCTGCCGGAGGAGCGTGCGCACCGCGGCCCGCGAGGCGTGGAAGGTCCCGTGGACGTTCGTGTCGATCACCTCGCGCCACTCGGCGTCCGTCATCGACATGAGCGGCGCGTCGCGCGTCACCCCGGCGTTGTTGACGAGCACGTCGAGCCGCCCGAAGGCGGAGAGGACCTGGTCCACCGCCGCCCCGGTCGCCTCCGCGGAGCGCACGTCGCACGCGAGCGCGAGGACCTTGCGGCCATGGGCGCGCTCGAGCTCGGCCGCGAGCGCCGCGGCGCGCTCCGCGGAGTGGACGTACGTGAAGGCCACGTCCTTCCCGGCGGCGGCGAACCGCCGGACGATGGCGGCGCCGATCCCGCGCGAACCCCCGGTCACGAAAGCGACGTCAGGCATGCAGCTCCTCCGCGTGCGCCGCGCCGGGCGCCGGCGGGAGCGGGACCATCCCCTCCTGCCGGTACCAGGCGAGGCAGTCCTGGATCATCTCGGGGAGCGGCGCCGGGCGGTACCCGAGGTCCCGCACCGCCCGCCCGCTGTCGAACAGGTAGTGCCCGCCGAACACCCGCATCCGGTACGGATCCACGAGCGGCGCCCGGACCCCGAGCGGCGCGAGGGCCGTGCGCAGCGCGGCCGCCGCGCGGCGGAGGGCGTAGCTCCCGCCCGGAAGGCGCGGGCGCACGCCGGCCGCGCGGGAGATCTCCTCGATGAGCTGCGCGTACCCCGCGTCGGCGCCGCCGAGCAGGTAGCGCGAACCCGGTACGCCGCGGGTGAGGGCGGCGACGTGGGCCCGCGCGACCTCGCGCGCGGAGCAGAAGCTGGCGCTCCCGGGGGGGACGAACGGGACCTGGTCGTGGCAGACCGCGACCACCATGCGGCCCCACTGCAACGTGTGGTCCCAGGCGCCGATCACCTCCGCCGGGTTCAGCACCACCGCGTCCAGCCCCGCCGCCCCGAGCACGATCCGCTCGGCCTCGAGCTTGGAGCCGCCGTACGGGCTCGCTGCCCGGAACCCCTCGAGCGGCGTCCGCTCGTCCCAGCGGCGGTCCGGGTCGCTGTGCGCGCCGACCGTGGAGGTGGTGCTCGTGTACACGAAGCGCCGGACGTCCTCGGCCTGCGCCGCCGCGACCACCGCGCGCGTCCCCTCCACGTTGGTGCGCCAGATCCGGGCGCGGTGCGCGCGGTCACAGCTCGTGTCGCCTGCGCAGTGGACCACGGCCGCGACGCCGTCCAGCGCCCGGCGGAGGCGGGGGACGTCGTCGAGCTCGCCGCGGAAGATCTCCGCCGGGAACCGGGCCAGGTACGTGGCGGGGGAGCGCGCGCGTACGTACGCGCGGACGGCGTGGCCGGCCGCGAGGAGCTCCGCGACCACGTTCAGCCCGACGAAGCCGGTGGCGCCGGTGAGGAGGACGCGCATCGTCGCCTCAGGTCGTCCGGAGCGCGGCCGAGAGCGGCGTGCGCGCCGCCCGGATGGCGGGGACGAGCCCGCCGATCGCGCCGATGAGGATCGCCGCGGCGAGCCCTGCGCCGAGGCCGGAGAGGGTGACGCGGAACGCCCAGGCGATCTCCGCGAACCCCGCGGTGTTGCCCGTCGCGCCGGTGAAGCCGTTCGCGGGCAGGGCGAGGAGGCACCCGACGACGCCGCCCGCGAGCCCGAGGGCCGCGGACTCCACGAGGAACCCCGTCAGGATCGCCAGGCGCCCGAAGCCGAGGGCGCGCAGGGTCGCGACCTCGCGCACGCGCGCGGCGATCACCGCGTTCATGGTGTTCATCGCCGCGAAGACCGCCCCGAGGCCCATCACCACCACGACGAACGCGGCCAGCGCGCGCAGCGGGGTCGTGACCGCGCCCGACTGGGCCTCGTAGAAGCGGTCCTCCCGGCGCGCCTCGAGCCGCAGCCGCGGGTCGGCGGCGATGGCGCGCTCGAGGGCGGTGAGCGCGTCGGCCCCGGCGAGCCGCACGGCGAGCGTCGTCACCTGGCCCTGCCGCTGGAAGTCCTGCGAGACGACGTCGAGCGGAGCCCACAGCTCGCTCTCGAACGCGCCCCCCTCGGCGGCGAACACCCCGGTCACGCGCCAGTCGCGGCTCTGGAGCCGCACGGTGCCGCCGGGCCCGAGCCCGCCCAGCC
>JAEYOU010000405.1 GCA_023411405.1 Pseudomonadota bacterium
GCCGCGGGCAGCGGCGTACGCGCCGAGCGCGGCGTGGACCTCGGCGACCGAGAGTGAAGGCAGGTCGGCCGCCGGAGTGGCGAGCGCGTCGCGCACGCTGGCGTAGCCGACGCCGATGCGGCCCTGCGCCGGGTCGCCCGAGAGCCAGCTCACGACCACGCCGCGCTCCCCGTCCGGGAGCGCCCGGAGCAGGCGCGCGAGGAGCGCGGTCTTCTCGTTGCGGCTGCGCGTGGCGGCGGCGTCCCGCGAGGTCCTGGCGACGTCGGCGAGGAGCATGGCGGAGATGTAACGGAGCGCGGAAGGGACCGCCTGGGGCCCAGGGCGCGACGCGGGGTGGCGAGCGTGTACGGCGATCGCTACAGCATTCCTCCCCACGAGAGGACCCCACCATGTACGTCGACGGCTTCGTCATCCCGCTCCCGAAGAGGCACCTCGCCGCCTACCAGAAACTGGCCAGCGCGGCGGGCAAGATCTGGATGGATCACGGCGCGTTCCAGTACTTCGAGTGTGTCGGGGACGACCTGGACGTGAAGGTGGGGCAGCCGTTCCCGAAGGAGCTCCGGCTGAAGAAGGGCGAAACGGTGGTGTTCGCGTGGATCCTCTACCGCTCGCGCGCGCACCGCGATCAGGTGAACAAGCGCGTGATGAAGGACCCCCGGATGAACGCCATGGACGTGGCGATGCCGTTCGACATGAAGCGGATGTGCTACGGCGGGTTCGAGCCCATCGTGGAGCTCCAGGCGGGCGCCGCGCGCCTCGGCCGGCGCAGCACGCGCGGAGCGTGAACCCGAGGTCACGGCGCCGGCCGCACCCCGAACCGCTGCGCCACACCGTCGAGCGTGCGCGGCTCGAAGTCGAGCTGCTCCGCGGGGATCCCGAGGCGCGCGCCGTGCGCGAGCGCCGGGCCCCAGGTGGCAGGGTCGGTGGTCATCGAGACGACGCCGTCGCCGAAGACCACGACCAGCTCCGGCCCACGGAAGAAGTGGGCGTACCAGGGCGCGTCGCGGTGGAGGGCGGCATGGATCCGCGCGAACGCGGCCGCGCCCCGCTCCGCGGGGACGCGGACGAGGAGGAAGACCCAGGTCCCGTGCGGATCCCGCGCGCGGTGGACGACCTCGACCGCCTCGAGGACGGAGGGATCCGCGAGCGACTGCTCGATCACGACGCCGAGGTAGGAGGACATGCCCGCGGGATACCACGCTTGCGACCCCGGCGGGCGCGTGCGACGCTTCCCGCCGCCGCACGGACCTCATGGCGGCGCCCAGCTGGCTTGATCCCATCACCGCTCGTGCTTCGACAAGCTCAGCACGAGCGGACAAGAGAACCCGCTCACCCTGAGCCTGTCGAAGGGCGAGCAAGCGGGCTCAACGCGGATGAGCGCCGCTGTCGGACGTCGAGGAGCGAGCACATGTCGGGTCGCATCGCGCGCGCGCTGGTGGTGGGGGTGGTCGTGCTCGGGGCCGCGCCCCGGGCGTACGCGGGACCGGACACCGAGAGGCTCGGGGCCTGCCTCGTCGAGGCGACGACGGCCGCCGAGAAGCGCGGGCTCGTCCGCTGGCTCTTCGCGATGGCGGCGCTCCACCCGGGCGTGCAGGACGGCTCCACCCTCACCGACGAGCAGCGGACCGCCCTGTCCAGGGACACGGCGCGGCTCATCGAGCGGCTGCTCACCGAGGCCTGCTTCGCGCAGGCGCGCGCCGCCATCGAGCGCGAGGGGGAGGCCGCGATCCGGTCGAGCTTCGAGATGCTGGGCGCGGTCGCCGCGCAGGAGCTCCTGTCGCACCCCAGGGTGTCCGCGGGGCTCGCCGAGGTCGGCACGTTCCTCGACGAGGAGAAGCTCGAGCGGCTCGTCCGGAGCCCGCGCAAGAAGGACTGAACGAGCGGCGGTTGCTCGTCCGCGCGTACCGCGGCGCGGGCCCCGACTCAGACCGTCTCCGCCGCCCGCGCCGCCGCCGCGGACCGGAGCGGGCGCGCCTCGCCCAGCCGCCGCACGAGCAGCATCGTCACGTCGTCGTCCGCCTCGCCCGCGCGGAACGCGGCGACGTCCGCGAAGAGCGCGTCGAGCGCGTCCTCGAGCGGCCGGCCGGCGACGCGCTCGAGCATCGCCGCGAGCCGCTCCTGGCCATAGAGCGCGCCGGCGGCGTTCCGCGCCTCGGTCGCGCCGTCGGTGAAGAAGAGCGCGAGGTCGCCCGGGCCCATCGGGACGAACAGGTCCTGCACGATCGGACCCGGGTCGGGGGTGAGGCCCACCCAGCTCCCCTCGTTCTCCACGGCCTCGACGCCGCGCCCGGCGCGCCAGACGAGCACGTCCTGGTGCTTGCCGGCGAGCGTGAAGCCGCCGGGCTCGAGCCGGACCACGTTGAGCGTCATGTAGCGGCTCGACCGGAGGCGCGAGATGTTGCGCCAGAGCACCCCGTTCACCTCGCGGAAGACCTGCGCGGGCGTGCGGGCCGGGTCCTCGCGGACGAGCGACAGGATGCTGGTCTGGGTCATCATCATCACGAGGCCCGACTCGACCCCGTGGCCGGACACGTCGCCGATGGCGAGCCAGTGCCGATCCGCGCCGACGTCCACGACGTCGTAGTAGTCCCCGCCCACCTCGGCGGCCGGCACCATGCGCGCGGCGAGCTGGTACGGCCCCGCGCGCCGGGCCTCGGGGAGGAGCGCGGTCTGGATCCGCTTCGCGACCTCCATCTCGCCCCAGAGCAGGTCGCGCGCCGCCCGGAGATCCGCCTGGGAGCGCCCCAGCGCGACGTTGGCCTCGAGCAGCGCGGTCCGGGCGGCGTACTCCTTGGCGAGGAGCGCGAACCGCACCTCGGCGGCCACGACGACGAGGACCATGCCGGCGAGCAGGAAGAAGAGGTTGTTGAGGAGCGCGGCGGAGTGGAACGGGCCGCCGAAGACCGCGTTCAGCACCACGTACTCCAGCACGAGCAGGAGCGCGTTCACCGCCGCGTGGAGCGGCCGCCACGGCAGGAGCAGGTTCGCCGCCACGACCACGTACAGGCCGGCGTAGTACGACGAGTCGAACCCGCCCAGCTCGACCGTCATCCAGGAGAGCACGCCCCCGGAGACGAGCGTGAAGAGGTAACCGTGCAGCGGCGTCAGCGGCCCGGGCCGGGTGAGCCGGACGGCGACGAGCTGGATCGCGAGCGCCCCGGTGAGCGCGGCGCGGTACCCGAGGAACCGCTCGAAGGTCCCCGCCGGCAGGGTGACGAAGTCGAGCAGCAGGAACATCGGCACGACCAGCGCGCCGAGCATCGCCGTCGTCCCGCACCAGCGGTGCAGCAGGGCCAGGTGGTTGCGCTCGAACGCCGGGGTGGCCGAGAGGTCCGCGATCGGCGGCGTCGCCTCAGCGGGCGAGGACGGCGACGCTGCCATCGCGGGTCTCGAAGGTGCGCAGGGCGCTGAAGGAGAGGGCCTGCCACCGCTTGGCCTGCGCGTACTCGAGCGCGATGGAGACGCCGGCTGTGCGCGCGTCGGCGATCACCTTCACGATGGGCGTGAACGTGGACGAGTTCATGAACTCGAGCGCGGTGAAGTCGAGCCGGAGCCGCGCCTGCGCGCTCCGGCAGGTCTCGACCAGCTCGGCGAGGAGCGGCGCGAGGAACCGCGCCGGCTCGCGCTCGTCGCTCCGGCCGCTCCAGACGACCCGCAGCTCGCCCGGAGCCGTGTGGGCCTCGAGCGTCAGCTCGCCCTGGTGCCAGCGCCTAGCGTCCGTCATCGGATCCCTCTGCGATCATCCTTCCCGTTTGTACACCGCGGAGACCGCGAGCACTCCCGCGTCCACCCGGTAGTCGAGGGCGCAGCGCCCCTCGTAGGCGATCCGCGCGAGCCCCAGCTCGCTCCCGCCCTGGCCGTCCGGGCGCCCGGCCGCGCGCTGGAGCCGCTCCACCCACGCCTGGTACGGGTCGGGACACGCCCGGAGCTCCTCGACGGCGCCCCCGAGGGTCTCGAGGTGCGCGCCGTCGACGGGCACGCGGCTCCGCACCTCCACCGTGACCCCGGCCGCCTCGACGCGGAGCGACACGCGGATCGCGTCGCGCCCCTCTCCGCCGTACTTCACCGCGTTCTCGATCAGCTCCTGCGCGACCATGGAGAGCGCGTCGGTCTCGTCCTCCGCGAGGCCGGCGCCCTCGAGGAGCCCGTGGCACGCCCCCCAGCCCGCGCGGACGGAGTCCCACTCCGGCGGGAGGCTCAGCTCGAGGACCTTGGGTTCCATGGCGGCGGCGCCGGCGGCGCGCGCGGGATTCTATGACGCCGCGTCGAAGCGCGGAACGTCCGGGCCCTCGAAGGGCAGGCGAGCGGACGCCTCACCTGAGGCCTGAGGCCCGAAGGCCGACGCCCCGCCGGGTCACGCGGGGTAAGCTCGGCCCGCTTGAAGATCGCCACCTGGAACGTGAACGGGATCCGCGCGCGCGAGGCGCAGGTCGTGGAGCTCCTCGCGCGAGAGCGCCCCGACGTCGTCTGCCTGCAGGAGATCAAGGCGCCGGCGGCGAAGGTCCCCGGCACGCTCGGCCCGCTCGCGTGCTTCGCGGGCTACCACTGCCTCTGGCACGGCGAGACCGCGTACTCGGGCGTCGCCCTCCACGTCCGGACCGCGCTGGCGCCGGACGGGCCGCGGTTCGGGCACCCGGCCTTCGATCACGAGAACCGGATCGCGACGGCCGAGGCGGCGGGGATCACCGTCGCCTCGATCTACGTGCCCAACGGCGGCAAGGACCTCGCCGCGAAGATGCGGTTCCTCGAGGCGCTGGACGCCTGGGCGGCCGAGGCGCAGGCGGCCGGGCGGGCGCTCCTCCTCTGCGGAGATCTCAACGTCGCGCGCGCCGAGATCGACGTGCACCCGAAGGAGCGCAAGGCCGGCGCCGTGGGGCAGCTCCCGGAGGAGCGGGCGCTGTTCGAGCGGTTCCTGTCGCGCGGCCTCGTGGACGTCGGCCGCGCCGTGGAGCCTGCGAACGAAGGGCTGTTCACGTGGTGGGCGCCGTGGCGCAACCTGCGCCAGCGCAACATCGGCTGGCGCATCGACTACGTGGTCGCGAGCGAGGAGCTCGCGGGGCGGGTGCGGCGCTGCTCCGTGCTGGCCGACTTCGGAACGAGCGACCACGCGCCCATCGTCGCCGAGTTCGGGTGAAGCAACCACCGGGAACGAGCCCGCGCGCGAGGGTAGAACGCCCCTGCCGCGCTGCGTCGGTACGGAAGAGCGCGCCCTCCGTCCCCTGTTCCTTTCACCCCGCCTGGTCTGCTAGTTTCGGCGCCCCTCCGAGACAACCACCCGGGTGGAATGTAAACGCGCACTTACGCGCGGACGCTGAGGTGAGAGCCCCATGGCCCTTGTCGCGCTGAACGAGAAGTCCGACTCCCTGCGCACGCTCCCGGGCGACGACGTCCGGCAGATCATGTGGCGCTTCGCGGAGCGGTTCGATCTCCAGATGCTCGTGCAGTCCACGCGCGCGGTGGCGCGCGGCCCGGTGGCGCGGCTCGTGGCCGAGGGCGGCCGGAACGACCACGACTGGACGGAGCGGAAGAACGAGCTCCTCGCGCACTACGACGCCTCCGGGATCACGGCGACGTTCATGGAGCCGGAGGAGGGCGGGTTCATCGCCGGCCCGAAGAACCTCGCGCTCTCGCTCACCGCGTTCGAGCTCGCCTGGGTGGACGCGGGCGCCGCGACCGGCGCGCTCGCCGGGTTCCTCGGCCTCTCGCCCATCCACGAGCGCGGGACGCCGGAGCAGGTGCAGAAGTACATGAGCCTCGCCGCCCCGGCGAAGCCCGGCGAGGACCGCACGCCGTGGCGCGCCGCCTTCGCGCTCACCGAGCCCATCCCGTACGTCGGCGTGGACACCGGCATGCTCTCCGGGAAGCTCCGCGTGAAGGAGTGGAAGGACGGCGAGGAGCCGGTCCTCCAGGTGGAGAAGCGCGGCCGCTTCATCACAAACATGGGGTTCGCCAACTTCATCACCGCCGCGGTGGACTCGGCCGACCCGCGCATCAAGGGGAGCTGCCTCGTCGTCCTCGAGGAGGGCGACCCGGGGACGTTCGACCGCGGCACGCCCACGAAGAAGCTTGTCCACCAGCTCTCCTCGACCACCGATCCGATCTTCAGCCTCACGATCCCCGCCTCGCGCATCGTCGGCGGCTACACGGTGAAGGACGGGGTCATCGTCCCGAGGTACGACCACTCGACCGTGATCGAGGCGGTCTTCCGGCGCACGCGCGTGCCGGTCGCGGTGATGACCGCGGCGAAGCTCCTCTCCGCGGTCGAGCCGGTCATCCGCTACCAGCGCGGCCGGTTCCGCGGCGCCGAGCAGGCCGCGCCCGGCTCGGTCCGTTACGAGCTCGGCATCCAGCAGCGCGAGGACGCCCTCCACCGGCTCGTCGAGGTCTGGGCGACCGGCGAGGCCGCCGCCTCGCTCGGCTTCGGCGCCGCGCGCCTCTTCGACGAGCTCGACCCGCTCGAGAAGAAGAAGGACGCCTTCCTCCAGGGCCAGGGCGTCTCGGGCATGAAGGCGACGATGAAGTGGACGAAGGGGATGGAGAAGCTGGCGATGGAGGCGCTCGAGCTCCAGGGCCGGCCGCGCAGCGAGAAGGACGAGGCGCGCCTCCAGGAGCTCCAGGCCGACGAGATGGTCCGCTTCGTCCTCCTCGACGCGCAGGCGAACGTCCTCTGCCCGGCGGCGAAGCTCTGGAACACCGGCCACGGCGCCACCGTCATGCGCGAGGCCGTCTCGCTCATGGGCGGCTACGGCATCACCGAGGACTGCCCCGGCTTCCTCGGCCAGAAGTGGATGGACGCGCAGCTCGAGGCCACCTACGAGGGCCCGGAGGCGGTGCAGCGCCGGCACCTCTCGGTCACCATGGGCAACGAGCTCTGGCTCGCCCAGCTCAAGGCCTGGGCGCGGGAGCTCCGCCGCGTGGCCGCGCAGCACCACGGCACCGGCGCCTGCGCGCTCGCCTCGGCGATCGAGCTGTGGCTGTGGACCTTCCACCACCTCGGGGACGCGAAGGACGCGGACGGCCAGCGGCTCTACCAGTCGCCGCGCCAGGGCGTGACCTTCAAGCTCGCCGACGCGCTCGCCTGGCTCGTCGCCGCGCGCATGCAGATCATGGACGCGGTGGCGCTCGCCGAGGGCGGCGGGGCGGCCCTGGGCGACGCGCTGCCCGCGACGGCGCGCTTCTTCGCCGACCTCTGCCACGTGCAGGCGGCGCGGGCGGCGGGCGAGGTGGGCCGGATCTGCGCCGAGCTCGTGCACGGCTACAACCGCCACCCGGCCTGGGACGAGAACGCCCGGCACGAGTGCTGGAGCGCCGCGGACGCCGAGGCGCTCGAGGGGCTCGTCCCCGGCCTCGCGGGGTGCGCGGCCGATCAGGTGGACGCGCACGCGGACAAGGAGGGCCCCTGCGCCTCGTGCAAGGGTATGAGCGACTTCCGGACGCTCCGGGTGAAGCTCGACGGGTGCCTCACCGGCGCGATGCTCGCGAAGGACCGCGCCGCGGAGGCGGTCTCGAAGGTGATGATCCCGGAGGCGCTGGACTACCCGGTGTGAACCGCGAACCGCCCGCCCTCGACAGGCTCACCCTTCGACAGGCTCAGGGTGAGCGGCCACAAAGGATCGAACACCGCTCGTGCTGAGCCTGTCGAAGCACGAGCGGGAGCGCAGACGGAGGCCGCGTGAGCGAACAGGATCATCCGCAGCGCCAGCAGATGGCCGTCGACATCGCCTGCGTCGGGTTCGGCCCGGCGACGGCGGGGTTCCTCACCACCCTCTCGCGCCGCCTCGCCGACGCGTCGCGACCGCCGCTCGAGAGCGCCGCCTCGCCGGGGATGCCGCTGCAGGTGCTCTGCTACGAGCGGGCCGACGACGTCGGGTTCGGCGTCTCGGGCGTGGTGACCCGCGCCCGCGCCATCCGGGCCGCGTTCCCCGACCTCGACCCGGCGACCTGTGCAGGGATCCCGATGGCGACGCCGGTCCGGGACGAGAAGGTCCTCTACCTGCTCGACCCGGTCGGCGCGAGCCGCCGCTCGGTCACGCTCCGCGCCGCCGACAAGACGCTGCGCGCCTTCCACGGCGCCGACCGCGACTCGTTCGAGCTCCCCTGGGCACCGGCCTTCCTCCACAAGGCCGACGGGTTCGTCTTCTCGCTCGGCCAGCTGCTGCAGTGGTTGTCCGGCCAGGTGATGGCCACCGGGACGGTGCAGATCTGGCCCGGCACGCCGGTCGCCGAGGCGCTCGTCGAGGGCAAGGCCGTGAAGGGCGTGCGCCTCCTCGACCAGGGCGTCGATCGGCAGGGCCGCCCCGACGGCGGCGCGTACATGCCGGGCATGGACGTGCACGCGGCGCTCACGGTCGTCGCCGACGGCCCGGTGGGCGCGGTGGGGCGGCAGCTCGACGAGGTGATCGGGATGCCGCCGGGCCACGCGCGGCGCGAGTGGGCGGTGGGCATGAAGCTCGTCGTGGACCTCCCCGAGGACACGCCGCTCCAGGCCGGCACGGTGCTCCACACGTTCGGCTTCCCCGAGCCGGAGATCTTCGGGTTCCTGTACGTCCACCCGGACCGCGTCGCGTCGGTCGGCATCTTCGTGCCGAGCTGGTTCGAGTCGCCCGTCCGCACGACCTACCGGTACCTCCAGCACTACGTGCAGCACCCGCGCCTCTGGCCGTACCTCGAGAAGGCGAAGCTCCGGTCCTGGGGCGCGAAGTCGATCCTCGAGTCCGGCCGCCGCGGCGAGCCCGTCCTCGCCGGCGACGGCTTCGCCCGGATCGGCGAGGGGTCCGGCTCGACGAACGTGCTCACCTCGTCCGGCGTGGACGAGGCGTTCGCCACCGGCGTGCAGCTCGCGGAGGGGGTGATCGAGCTCCTCGAGGCGAAGAAGCCCTTCACCCGCGAGAACCTCGAGGCCGCCTACGTCGCCCGGCGGCGCGAGAGCTGGGTCGAGCGCGAGGGGCAGATCGCGGAGAAGGCGCGCGACGGGTTCCAGAAGGGCGTCGTCACCGGCCTCATGGGCATGGCGCTCTCCGGGTTCACGAACGGTCGCATGTCGCTCGGCGACGAGCCGCCCCACCCCGCCGAGCAGATCGGGACGCTCGAGGAGTTCTACAAGGGCAAGATCCCCGCCGCGGACCTCACCCGGATCCGGCGGGAGTGCGCGGAGAAGGGCGTGCCGCTCCACGACGCCCTCATGGACCGCGCGGGCTGGCCGCCCGTCCCCATGGACGGCCAGGTGCTGGTCTCGCAGCAGGACGCGCTGCTCATGGGCGGCAAGGTGCAGGCGCCGCCCGGCTACGCCGACCACGTCGTCTTCCTCGACCCCGAGCTGTGCCGGGGGTGCGGGAAGCGCGTCTGCGTCGAGATCTGCTCGGCCGAGGCGATCCGGCCCGGCGACGGCGGCACCCCCGCCTTCGATCGCGAGAAGTGCGTCCACTGCGGCGCCTGCCTGTGGAGCTGCCCCACCCGCCTGCCCGGCACCGACCGCGTGAACCTCCAGTTCCGCGCCGGCGCCGGCGGGCTGCACTCGGCGGAGAACTAACGGATGCCCGGCTACCAGATCGTCGTCCTCGGCAGCATCGTCCCCGACCCGCTCCAGACGCTCGAGCCCGTCTCGACGCCGCAGGGGCCGGGCCTCAAGAACGAGGCCATGCTCCCGCACGTGCTCGACCCGTGGGCGGGCCACGCGCTCTACGAGGCCGCGAACCTCGCCGCCAAGGTCCCGGGCTCGAAGGTGACGCTGCTCGCCCTCGGCCCGAAGCAGAAGCTCCAGCAGGTGATGATGGCGGTCGGCCAGAAGGTGCCGTTCGAGCTCGTGGCGCTCGACGGCCCGGCGAGCGGGTTCACCGACGCGCACGAGGTGGCGGCGAAGCTCGCCGACGCGGTGCAGAAGCTCCCCGGCCTCGACCGGACCGCGTTGCTGCTGTTCGGCGGCTGGGAGTCGGCCTCGCGCGGCGCGGGCGTCACCCTCCAGATGGTGGGCGAGCGGCTCGGGATCCCGGACCAGTTCCTCGGGGTGGACGAGCTGTCCGTGAAGGACGGCGGCGCGCTGCAGATCCTGGAGCGCGTGGAGGGCGGCAAGCACCAGGTCTCCGTCTGCGCCGGCCCGCCGGCCGTGCTCGGCTGGGCGACCGGCAACCTGCCCGAGCCCAAGAACAACCCGCAGATCGGCATGGCCAACATGCGCGGCGTGATGCCGGCGCTCCAGAAGGCGCCGGCCACCCCGGTCGGCACGGGCGGCGTGAAGTTCGAGTCGGTCGCGGTGCCGAAGGTGACGCGCGAGACCCGCGTGGTGAAGGACATGAGCCCGGACGAGATCGCGAAGGAGCTCGTCGAGTGGATCTCGCAGGATTGAGCTCGGACATCTAGACCGAAGGGACTCGCGACATGGACAACGTCCTCCTCCTCTCCCCCACCGAGCCCGACGGCTCGCTGCCGCGCGCGGCGCTCGAGGCGCTCTCGGCGGCGAAGGCCGCCGGCGGGACCCTGATGGTCGGCCTCTTCGGGGCGAAGACCGGCCCCGCCACGGCGCAGCTCGCCGGGACCGGCGTCGCCAAGGTCCTCGCGGCCGAGGCC
>JAEYOU010000417.1 GCA_023411405.1 Pseudomonadota bacterium
CGAGCCCGAAGGCGACCGTCTTGCCCGAGCCGGTCCGGGAGGAGACGAGGAGATCCCGCCCGCGGACCTCGGGCGCGAGCACCGCCGCCTGGACCGGGGTGGGGGTGCCATAGCCGCGCGCCGCGAGGGCGCTCTGGAGCGCCGGATGGGCGCCGATGCTGGAGAAGTCGGTCACCGGCGCAATGTACCGAAGACCCCCTCGCCGCGGCGGTCGAACCTCTCGAAACGTCCGTTCAGCGCGACGGAGCGCGCCGGCCCGGAGGCTCCACGCCGGGAGGCGGGTCGGGGCAGCGCATGCTCTCGGCGGGCACGAGGGTCGCGTAGTGCTCCCACAGCTCGGGCAGCGCCTCGTCGGGCGCCTCCGACAGCTCCGCCAGCCGGTCGAGCCTCGCGAGCTCCCCGGCGGTCAGCCTCGCGTACCCCCGCCGGACGGCTTCCGGCTTCGGTCGCCGGAACGACCGCACGCGCCACTCGTAACCGAGCAGCTCGTTCTTGAAGAGCGAGTTCACGTCGCAGAGCAGCGCATACTTGAGCCCGTTCATCCCGCCGAGGCCGCTGTACGAGCGCGGGGGAGCCCGCCGCCCGCTGCGGGCCGAGAGCCAGCACGTCCCCGCCAGCGCGACCCTCTCCGGCGCGACCGCCGCCCGCCGCCGCTCCGGATCCACGAAGCGCCAGCGCCCCTCTCGCGCGTCCCACTCCTCGCACAGCCAGTGCGGGACCCGTGCGCCGGGGACGATGTAGGTCACGAACCCGGTCCGCGTCCGAACCGGGACCGCCGCGTGGCGCCGCAGCGCCGCGTAGAGGAGGGCGTGGTGGTCGCAGCTCAGGACGAGCCGCTCTCCCGGGCGAGTCGCCAGCGGCAGGCGGCGCTCCCGGAGCCGTGGAGCGAGCCTCGGGTCGGAGAGGATCGAGTCGGCCGTCGAGTGGAGCGCGTGATCGAGGCCGAGCCGGGAGCGATCGAAGCGGACCTTCGCGCGCTGCGCGTCCACAGGATGGATGAGGATCGACTTCAAGAAGGCGAACGCATCCTCGGGCGCCGGCCCGAGCTGGGCGCTGATCCACTCGAGCGCTGCGCTCTGCGTGAACGCGTTGCTGCGGGCGAAGTACGCGAGGGTCGCCGGCGCCGGCACGCCCCCAAGGTAGCACCTGGTGCGCCGGTTGTCGGACGGCTGTCGGACCCTCCTGCTATACGTCCGTTCAGTCACGGAGGTCACATGATGAACGCCACGGCACGTGCCTACGACAGCTCCTCCGACCCCGCTCTGGAGAAGCTTCACGAGCTGACCGAGCGGATCCGCCGCCGCGCGGCGGAGGCGCGGGAGCGGGCGATGTCCCGCGAGCGGCGGCTCTCGGCCGTCCGCCCGCGGGAGGTGCAGCTCACGCTCCCTCTCCCGCGACCCCCCGGCAGCAACGGCCGGAGCGGGCCCCGCCGCGGACCCCGCAGCGGGCCCGGCCTGCTGCGGGCGGGGTGAGCCCCTCGCTGGCGCGCGGCAGGGTCACGGTGGGGCAGCGAGCGACGGTCGCTCCTCTCCGAGCGCCGCGAGCAGGTCGATCGCGTCGTGGACCGCCGCGCCGCCGAGGTCGTTGTTGAAGTAGACGAACGCGTCGCGTCCGGACCGCGCCCAGTCGAGGAGCTCCTCTGCGCGCGTGCGGAGGTACGCTGGGCCGTATCGGCCTTGGTACTGGCCGGTCGTGCCGTGAAAGCGGACGTACCGGAACGTCTGCGTGAGTCGGGGCGGCCGCCGGTCGACGCGGTCGTGCTCGCACAACGCTGCGCCGTGCCGATCGAGCACCGCGCAGGTCTCCTCCGCGTACCACGCCGGATCGCGGAACTCGACGGCGTGCCGGCCGGGCGGAAGGCGCGCGAGGAAGTGATCGAGCCGCTCGAGGTCGGGGGCGAACTGGGGAGGGAGCTGCCAGAGGATGGGGCCCAGGGTCGGGCCGAGGTGCCGGACCGGCTCGAAGAAGCGTTCGAGCCCCTCGCCCACCTCGCGCAGCCGCTTCAGATGCGTCAGGTAGCGGGACCCCTTCACCGCGAAGAGGAAGCCACGGGGCACCGCCGCCCGCCAGCGCTCCGCCGCGTCCGCGGTCGGCAGCCGGTAGAACGTGGCGTTGAGCTCGACCGTGTCGAAGAACTGCGTGTACCGCGCGAGCCAGTGGCGGACCGAAACCCCGGGCGGGTACAGGACGCCACGCCAGTGCCGATACTGATACCCGCTGGTGCCCACACGGATGGCCATCCCACGGGGAACCTCCTCATCGGGAGCCGCGGCCCGCAACTCCGGCGCCTTCGGTGCGCATCCACCGGCCGGCGAGGCGCGCCATGGCCCGCTCCCGCCGGACGGTCTGGACGTACCCGGGGCAACGCTCCCCCGGAGGTCCTTCCGGGCAGCTCCGGCACGCGGCGCGATCCGGCCCCCGCCAACGATAGCGCGCAATGCCCCAGGCGGTTGCGCCGAGGGCGATCGCGGCTGCGCCGAACCGGACCGGCGCAGGCGCGGCGAGCGCCTGGCCCAGGGCCCCCCCGGCGATCGCGAGGGGAAGGAAGCGGGTGAGGAGCTTCGGCGTCCGGTGCGCGCGGGCGCCGCGGTCGGTCCCGGCGGCATCCCCCGTGGGCGCGAGGCGCGGGATGGCGAGCGGAACCGCGGCGGCGAGGAGCGC
>JAEYOU010000427.1 GCA_023411405.1 Pseudomonadota bacterium
ATACGAGGCCGGGCTCGCGGGCGTGGTGGACGTCGCCGAAGCGCAGCGGTTGCTCACGCAGGCGGAAATCGACGACGCGCTCGCGCGTCTCGGCGCCTGGCGTGCACTCCTGGCGTTCGAAGCGGTCCGGGGGGACATAGAGCCCTTCCTTGCGGAGGCCGGCCGGTGAGAAAACACTGAGGGGAATGCTATGCGCCTCGTCCTGGCCGCACTGAGCCGCCCGTTAACCGTCGTGGTGGCGATCCTGGCGATTGTGCTTTGTTCTTACCTTGCGCTCCGGCGCATGCCCGTCGATATCTTCCCGCAGGTCGGAGATCCCGCGATTTACGTAGCCCAGCCTTACGGTGGTATGGATGCCGCGCAGATGGAAGGGTTCCTGACTTACTACTACGAGTATCACTTCCTCTATATCACCGGCATCGATCACGTACAAAGTAAGAGCATCCAGGGCGCGGCGCTCATGAAACTCGTGTTCCACCCGGGCACCGATATGAGCAACGCCATGGCGGAGGTGGTGGGCTACGTCAATCGAGCCCGCGCCTTCATGCCGCCCGGAACCGTGCCGCCGTTCATTACGCGTTTCGACGCAGGCAGCGTTGCGGTGGGGCAACTGGTTTTCAGCAGTGCGACGCGTACGCAGGGCGAGATGCAGGATTTCGCGCTCAACCGTGTCCGCCCGTTGTTTGCGACTCTGCCCGGCGTCTCCGCGCCCCCGCCGTTCGGAGGCAACCAGCGCACCATCGTCATCACTGCCGATCCCGACAAACTGGCGAAGTACCGGATATCGCCGCAGGAGGCGATCTCGGCCGTCAGCCGCGCCACTCTGGTGATGCCGTCTGGCAACGTGTTCACCGGCAAGCTCAACCGCATCGCCCGCACGAACGCGACGCTCGGCGCGGATCTGGATGAGCTTCTGAATACGCCGATCCGTCCCGTCAGCGGCGCCACCGTCTACCTTCGCGATATCGCAACCATCGAGAACAGCACCGACCTCATCACGGCCTATGCGCATGTGAACGGTAAGCGGACCGTCTACATCCCGGTCACCAAGCGTGCGGACGCCTCAACGCTCGCGGTAATCCGTCGCGTTCGCGAAGCGCTGCCCGAGTTCAGGAAAGCCGTGCCGGACGACGTGAACGTGACGCTGGAGTTCGATCAATCCGCCTACGTCTCCGGTGCGATCCGTAACCTGGTGACCGAAGGGCTGCTCGGGGCCGTGCTCACTGGCCTGATGGTTCTGCTGTTCCTCCGCGACTGGCGCAGCGCGCTGATTGTCATCGCCAGCATTCCAACGGCGCTCCTCGCTGCCGTCGTCGGACTCTGGGCCGCGGGGCAGTCGATCAATATCATGACGCTGGGCGGGCTCGCCCTCGCCGTCGGCGTCCTTGTGGACGAGGCCACGGTCTCGATCGAGCATACGCACTCGCGCATGACCGCGGGCATCTCGCGCGCGAAAGCCGTCGTGGAGGCGGCCAGCCACACGGCCGTCGCACGCCTGCTCTCGATGTTGTCCATCCTCGCCGTATTCGTGCCCGCTTTCTTCATGGCCGGCACGGGGCGCCAGTTGTTCGTGCCGCTTGCGCTCGCGGTAGGCTTCGCGATGATCGCGTCCTACCTCCTGTCGAGTTCGCTGGTCCCGGTCTTCTCGACCTGGCTCATGAAGGAGACGCATCGCGGCGAGGAGCGCGAAGGTCTGTTCGGCAAGCTGCGCGAGCTTTACTCACGCTACATCGCGCTGGTGCTTCGGTTCCGCTGGCCCGTCGTGGCGCTGTACCTCGTGGTCGCGATCGGGTTCCTTTGGATCCTGGCCCCGCGCCTGGGCGTGGAAATCTTCCCGGATGCGAACGCGCCGCTCCTCCGGGTGCGTCTCCGCGCACCCACCGGGACACGCGTCGAGGAGACCGAACGCATCGCGTTGCGAGCTCTCGACGTGATCCGGCGCGAAGCAGGAGCTTCGAACGTAGCCATCACGAGCGACTTCGTCGGCGTGCAGCCGTCGAGTTACCCGGTCAACCTGATTCACCTGTTCACCAGTGGGTCGCAGGAGGCATTGATCCAGGTGGCGCTCCAGCCGGGTGCACCTCGCGGCGAAGCACTGCGGGAACGCCTCCGCGCTGCGCTCCGCCGCGATTTGCCGGCTACTCAGGTGTCTTTCGAGGCGGCCGATATCGTCAGCCAGGTGATGGGCTTCGGCTCCCCGACTCCCATAGAGATTGCCGTCCAGGGCGTGAGCCTGCAGGACGACGCTGCTTACGCCGAAAAGCTTCGCGCCCGGCTGGCCAACCTGATTTTCCTTCGGGACCTGCAGTTCGCACAGCCCCTGGATTACCCGACGCTCGACATCGCCATCGATCGCGAACGCGCCGGGCAGTTCGGGTTGACCATGTCCGACGTTACGCGCTCGGTGGTCCCGGCCACATCCTCCTCCCGGTTCACCGAGCCGAACTACTGGCGCGATCCCAGGACCGGCAATGCGTTCCAGCTCCAGCTTCAGATTCCACAGAGCCGTCTGCAAAGCATGGAGG
>JAEYOU010000432.1 GCA_023411405.1 Pseudomonadota bacterium
GTGTAACGATCAACACGGTCACCCCGGGCGCGGTCAAAACGAATGTTGCCCAGGGGAATAACTGGTGGGCAACACTCTCGATGCGCGTGGTGGATTGGTTCTCTGTACCCCCCGAAAAAGGCATCCAGCCAATTGTGCGCCTGGCCGTTGCCCCAGAGCTGCGCGGCGTCACCGGCACGTACTTTATGAAAACGAAAGCCCAGCCGGAAGATCACACATGCAGTAACCCTGAAATCACGGGCCAGTTGTGGCGCTTGAGCGAACAGATGACGGGCCTACGCCAGGCCGCTTAGAAAGCAGAAGATAAACATGATCCATCCCTAATTTAATCTAGCGAGAAGTGGGGGTGGGAAGCGCAGCCAGAGAAAGGCGAGCGCAAAGCGTAAACGATAGAGCGGAGCCTGAACGAGACGGCTCCGCTCACCATTTCGATGCGCCCAAACTTTGAGGAGATAGTCGCGGAACAGGGCAAAATCCGGGGTGAGGAAGCGCAGCAGGAAAGCGTGCATCAGGGTGAGCAGGAGAAAAAGGCGCTGGCGAACTTCCCAGGAAAAGACGCGCAGGCTTTCCAAGCCGAGTTCGGCTTTCTCGAAGCGCAGCGACATTTCTACCTGCCATCTTCTGGCATAAATGAGAATAATGTGGAAAGCCTGCTCGGGCGTGTCGACCGGTTCAGAGGTCAGGAGATACCAGGGCTTCTTGCCTGCGCCCTGGCGGGAGATCACTAACCAGAGCGGTTGATGATGGACAGGATCGAAAACCGGGAAAGCCAGGATGCCGATTTTGCGGTGACAATGGCGGCGAGCATCCCAGATCATGCGCTGCTCCCAGGAGCGCTTGCCGCGCGCGATTTCCCAGGCTTTTTTCTCGTTGCCGTTTTCATCCAGCAGGCGATACTTGTGCGGCCAGCGCAGCACAAAGCGGGCGCCAGCCACAAAAAGGCTGGTCAGCCAGGGATTACCGGCAAAACCGCGGTCAAAGACATGGATCACCCGCGCCCGAAACCGATCGGTGATTGTCTGCAAGACTTGCCATTCCACCTCCCGGCGAGCCTCAGCTCGCTCGCCACGGGTGGTCCACAAGCGGGCATGGGTTGGCACAATCGCCCCTTTCATCCCGCAGACCAGCACTTGCAGCCAGTGAAAGCCAGGTACAACCACCGGGCGTCCACCGGGTGGGTTGAAAAAGCCGGGTTTGATCCGTTTCAATCGGGCGGCTTTACTCGAGCGCACCGGCCCTAAGCCTTCCAGTTGCAGCGCCTCACTCTTCTCCACAACGCTCTCATCCCAAATCGCCAGCATAGTTTCCCCGGCCTGCTCTCCGGTTGCCACGCGCTGCTCACCCAACTGCCACAAGTGATTTTCCAGCATCTGGCTGTCCCACTTCTTACTGTAGAGCAACTTCTGGATGCGCTTCTTGCCTGCCTCGGCATTCTCCGCCACCAGATAGCTGCCTAACTCGCTCAGCCAGTTACCCTCATTGCGATGGCGGTGCAGGATGAGCGCCATACTCAAGGCTACAAATGTCACCACCAGTCGCCGATCGATCCGCCGATCCAGTTCGCCTAAAAATTCCCCCAGGTATTCCAACAGCTTCCATTCGATTCGCCAACTCGCCCGATGCGCCTGTTGTTCGGACTTCGCTTTTGTTGTATCCTTATCCATAGATAGACCTCCTGGTTCAGTTGTTGTCTTCGCAACTCCAACTTACCCCAGGAGGTCTATCCTTTTCAAGTCCCCAATTATTAAATTAGGGATTCATCATGTTTTGTAATTACCCACCTAAAAAAGCGGTTAAAAGCAAGAATCACCCTTGATATAGAACAAAATTTCGACTATACTGAGAAATAATTGTTTGTGTTTTGCGCTAAAGGAGTTCTATGGTGGTCCTTGCTGAATCCTCTGCCCCAATCGAGGATTTTCATAACCCGGCTGACGTGCTGAATGTGGCGGCGGTCTGCGCCCCCACGCGCGCGCTAGGCCCCGGGTTGCGCGGGGTGGTCTGGGTACAGGGCTGCGCATTCCACTGCCCAGGCTGTGTTGCGCCCGAATGGATCCCCATCCGCCCGGCTCGCCTGGTTTCACCGGAAGTGCTGGTGGCTGAACTATTGGCCGACCCCAGCGTAACCGGGCTGACCTTCTCGGGTGGCGAACCCATGCTGCAAGCCGCGGGTCTGGCCCGTTTGGCCAGGGTGGCGCGCGCGCAGCGGGATGTGAATATTATCTGCTTTACCGGGTTTCAGCGCAGCGTCCTGCAAAGCAGCCCACCTGGCCCTGGGGTGAAAGATTTGCTGGATCAGGTGGATGTTTTGATCGATGGCCCTTATATTCACCGGCTCAATGATAATCGCGGTCTGCGTGGCAGCCGAAATCAACAGGTTCATTATTTGACCGATCGCCTCCGCCCATATGATCTGGAGACTCAGCCGCGCCGGGTAGAAGTGCGCGTGCAGCCGGGCCAGGTGCTGATGGTGGGGGTGCCGCCGCTAAAATTCGGTGAAACCTTCAACCGGGCACTGGATCAATTGGACCATCCCTTTGAGCTCCCTGTTCGGTTGGATTATGAGCGGCCATAAGCGGGCAACTGTATCGATCAGTCAAGAAGAATACGACCGGCTGCGCGAGTCGGCTATTTTGCTGCGCATGGAGCCTGAGGTTCAGCCTCAGGTGATTGAAAGTATCAGCCAGCAGAGCAGCCGCGCCCTCGAAGCGGATATCGCACAAATGCGCCAGCGCCAGGCCCAGCT
>JAEYOU010000063.1 GCA_023411405.1 Pseudomonadota bacterium
GCGAGAGCGCGCCGTGCCGCTTCGCCAGCCGGGTGCCGTCCTCGCCGTTCACGAGCGGGACGTGCGCGAAGCGGGGCGCGGCGAGGCCGAGCGCCCGGTACAGGAGGAGCTGCCGCGCGGTGGAGCCGAGGAGGTCGTCCCCGCGGACGACCTCGGTGACGCTCATGGCCGCGTCGTCGACCACGACGGCGAGCTGGTAGGCCGGGATCCCGTCGGCGCGGGCCACGACGAAGTCGCCCGTCTCGGCCGAGACGTCGCGCACCTGCGGCCCGTGCACCCCGTCCTCGAACGAGATCGGGCCCGCGGGCACGCGGAGGCGCCACGCCGGGCGGCGGCGCTCCGCGCGGCGCCGGGCCTCCGCGGGCGCGAGGTCCCGGCACGTGCCGGGGTACCGTGGCCCCTCGTCGCCCGGCCCGTGCGGCGCCTGCGCCGCGGCGGCGATCTCCGCGCGCGAGCAGAAGCACGGATACGCGACGCCCGCCTCCTCGAGCCGGCGGAGCGCGTCCGCGTACCGATCCAGCCGCTCCGACTGCCGGTACGGCCCCGCCGGACCGCCGACGTCCGGCCCCTCGTCCCAGTCGAGGCCCAGCCAGCGCAGCTCCTCGAGGATGCGCCCCTCCGCGCCGGGGCGGACCCGCGGGCCGTCCAGGTCCTCCACGCGCATGATGTAGCTGCCGCCCGGAGCGCGGGCGGCGAGCCACGAGAGGAGCGCGGTGCGCGCGTTCCCGAGGTGCATGGGCCCGGTGGGGGATGGGGCGAAGCGTCCGCGCATGGGTGTGGTCGCCGGCCCGGCCGTGATATCCCGTCACCGACGGTCCCACAAGCGCGCGTGACCCCCGAGGTGAGTGAACACATGGCGGCATCCAGCAGGCAGGCAGGCGTCCTCCTCCCGCTCTTCTCGCTCCGCGCCGCGTCCGACTGGGGCGTCGGCGAGATCCCGGACCTGGTGCCGTTCGCGCGCTGGGCCAAGGACGCCGGCCTCTCGACCGTCCTCCTGCTCCCGGCCAACGAGGCGGCGCGCGGGCAGAACAGCCCGTACTTCTCGCTCTCCGCGTTCGCGATCGACCCGGTCTACGTCGCGCCCGAGGCGATGCCCGACTTCCAGGCCGCGGGCGGCGTGGACGCGCTCTCCGCGGAGGAGCGGGAGGCGCTCGTGCTCGTCCGCCACGCGCCGCGCGTCCGCTGGGACCAGGTGCGGATCCTGAAGCGCCGGGCGTTCCAGCTCGCGTTCGCGCGGTTCCTCGCCGAGGAGTGGGAGGAGAAGTCGGAACGGGCGCGGGCGCTCGAGCGGTTCGTCGAGGAGGAGCGCGCCTGGCTGCCGGACTACGCCCTCTTCGTGGCCCTGCACGACCTGGAGTTCGCCGGGACGGCGTGGATGGACTGGCCCGAGCCGCTCCGCGAGCGGGACGCCGCGGCGCTCGCGGCGGCCCGCGATCGCCACGCGCGCGAGATCCTGTACCAGGAGTGGCTGCAGTGGGTCGCGGAGGAGCAGTGGCACGCCGCCCGCGCGGTCGCCAACCGGGAGGGCGTGCGCCTCGGCGGCGATCTGCCGTTCATGGTCGCCGAGGACTCGGCCGACGTCTGGGCGAAGCGCGAGGACTTCCGGACCGACGCGAGCGTCGGCGTCCCGCCCGACGCGTTCAGCCCGACCGGTCAGAACTGGGGCTTCCCGGTGTACCGCTGGCCGGAGATGCAGGCCGCCGGCTACCCCTGGATCCGCGAGCGGGCCCGCCGGTGCGCCGACCTCTACGACCTCTACCGCGTGGACCACGTCGTCGGGCTCTACCGGACCTACTACTTCCCGAAGGACGGCAGCGAGGCGCGGTTCGTGCCCGAGGAGGAGCCGGCGCAGATCGAGAACGGCGAGGCGGTGCTCCGCATCTGCTCCGAGGGGGCGCAGGTGGTCGCCGAGGATCTCGGCGTCGTGCCGGAGTTCGTGCGCACCTCGCTGACCGCGCTCGGCATCCCGGGGTACCGGGTGCAGCGGTGGGAGAAGAACTGGAAGGACGGCGGGGACGCGTTCCTGGACCCGACCGAGTGGCCGGCGCTCTCCATCGCGACGAGCGGGACGCACGACACCGAGTCGCTCGCCGACTGGTACGAGGCGCTCCCCGAGGAGGAGCGCGCGCAGCTGCTCGCCTTGCCGCAGCTCGAGGGGCTGCGCGAGCGGGAGCCGGAGCGGTACGACGCCGGCGTCCGGAACGCCCTGCTGGAGCTCGTCTACTCGGCGGGGTCCGATCTCGCGCTCCTGCCGTTCCAGGATCTCCTCGGCGCGCGCGAGCGCGTCAACCTCCCCGGCACGGTCAGCGACGACAACTGGACCTACCGCATGCCGATGGACATGGTGGCCCTGGCGGCAGACCGGGAGACGAGAGATCGGCTGCGCGCGCTCGCGGTGGCGACGGGGCGGGCATCGGAGGGGTAGGCGGGCGGCCGCCCGCCTCCCCGGGGACGGGCACACGTGGCGACGACGGAGAGGCACGCGACGGTCGAGGAGCTCCTCGCCGAGCTCCACCAGGCGCACGGGCGCGGGGAGGTGGCGACGCGGCGGCCGGGCTCGACGTACCGGCTGCAGCTCCACAAGGGGTTCGACTTCGACGCCGCGGCGCGGGTGGTGCCGTACCTGCACGCGCTCGGCGTCTCGGACGTCTACCTCTCGCCGATCCTCGCCGCCGCCCCCGGCTCGATGCACGGCTACGACGTGGTGGCGTACGACCGCGTGAACCCCGAGCTCGGCGGGGAGGAGGCGTTCCGGCGCCTCGCCTTCGAGTGCACCTCGCGCGGGATGGGCCTCGTCCTCGACTTCGTCCCGAACCACATGGGCATCGGCGCCGCCAACACCTGGTGGATGGACGTGCTCGAGAACGGCCCGTCGTCGACGTACGCCAGCGCGTTCGACGTCGACTGGACGCCGCTCAAGCGCGAGCTCGGGTACCGCGTGCTCGTGCCGGTCCTGGGCGACCAGTTCGGCCGCGTCCTGGAGCGCGGCGAGCTGAAGCTCGGCCGCGAGGGCGGCACCCTCCTCATCCGCTACTACGATCACGCCTTCCCGGTGAACCCCCGCTCCGTGCCGATCGTGCTGCGCCACCGGCTCCCGGAGCTCTCCGAGCGGCTCGGCGCGGCCGACGCCGGCGTGCAGGACCTCGAGTCCATCTGCACGGCGCTCGAGAAGCTCGCCCCGCGCACCGAGACCGCCCCGGCGGCGGTGCAGGAGCGCGCCCGCGAGAAGGAGGTCGCGAAGCGGCGGCTCGCCATCCTCTGCGAGCAGAACGAGGCGATCCGGGCGCACGTCGACGAGAACCTCCGGATCTTCAACGGCACGCCGGGCGATCCGCGGAGCTTCGACCTGCTCCAGCGGCTCCTCGACGCGCAGGCCTACCGGCTCGCGTTCTGGCGGGTGGCCGGCGAGGAGATCAACTACCGCCGGTTCTTCGACGTGAACGCGCTCGCGGCCATCCGGATGGAGGAGCCCGCGGTCTTCGCGCAGGCCCACAAGGTGGTGCTCGGGCTCCTGCGCGAGGGGCTCGCCACGGGGCTGCGCATCGACCACCCCGACGGCCTCTACGTCCCGTTCGCCTACTTCCGAAGGCTCCAGGCCTCGTTCCTGCTCGAGCGGTGCCGGGCGCTCGCGGCGGCGGGCGGCGGCGGGCTCGACCCGAACGTCGAGCCGGCGCTCCTCGACCGCCTCTTCGAGGAGCTCGAGCTGTCGCGGCTGCCGCGGCGGCCGCTCTACGTCGTGGTGGAGAAGGTCCTGGTCGGGCACGAGCCGCTCCCGGAGGACTGGGACGTGGACGGGACCACCGGCTACGAGCTGCTCGCGGCGCTGAACGGGCTGTTCGTGGACCCGTCCGCCGAGCGGGTGTTCGAGGCGCTGTTCCAGCGCGTCGCCGGCGGCCGCGAGGACTGGCGCGACGTGGTCGCGGCGAAGAAGCGGCTCGTCATGTCCTCCGCCATGGCGAGCGAGGTGAACATGCTCGCCCACCGGCTCGCGGGCATCGCGGAGACCGACCGGCGGACCCGCGACTTCACGCAGAACGAGCTCACGCGCGCGCTGGTCGAGTATGTGGCGCTCTTCCCGGTCTACCGGACGTACGTGACGCGCCGGGGCGAGGTGGACGAGCGGACGCGCGCGGTGGTCGAGGAGACGATCGCCCGGGCCCGCCGCCGCAACCCGCTCGTTGATCCGTCGATCTACGACTTCCTGCGCGACGTCATCCTCCAGCGGTACCCGGAGGGCCTCTCGGAGCTCGCCCGCCAGGCCTGGGTCGAGTTCGCGCTGCGCCTCCAGCAGGTGACCGGGCCGGTCCACGCGAAGGCGGCCGAGGACACCGCGTTCTACACCTACGTCCGGCTCGCGTCGCTCAACGAGGTCGGCGGCGAGCCGGATCGCTTCGGGGCGCCGCCCGGCGACGTGCACACGCTGCTCGCGCGGCGCCGCTCGCGCATGGCGGCGTCGCTCTCGCCCGGCACCACCCACGACACGAAGCGGAGCGAGGACGTCCGCCTCCGCATCGCCGCGCTGACCGAGCTCCCCGGCGACTGGCGCTCGGCGGTGGCGCGCTGGGGCCGCACGCAGCGGGCCCAGACGCGGAAGAGCGGCCGCGCCGCGCCCGATCCGCGGGACGAGTACTTCATCTACCAGACGCTCGCCGGCGCATGGCCGGACGAGGGGCTCACCCCCGGGACGCCGGGGCACGCGGACTTCCTCGCGCGCATGGTCGCCTACTTCCAGAAGGCGCTCCGCGAGGCGAAGCGGAACACGAGCTGGACCAACCCGGACGAGGAGTACGAGACGGGGGTGAAGGCCTTCCTCGAGCGGCTCCTCACGAGCCCGCAGTTCGTGGAGCAGATGGGGGCGCTCGCCGCCCGCCTCGCGCGGGCGGGCCGCGTCTCGTCGCTCGCGCAGCTCGCCATCCGCCTCTTCGCGCCCGGCGTGCCCGACGTCTACCAGGGGACCGAGCTCTGGGACCTCTCGCTCGTGGATCCCGACAACCGCCGACCGGTGGACTGGGACCGGCGGCGGGAGGCGCTGGAGCGCCTCCGCGGCGAGCTCGGCGCGGGGCAGGACCGCGCCGAGGTCGCCCGGGCGCTCGCCGAGCCCGCAGCGCTCCCCGACGGCCGCGCGAAGCTCTTCCTCCTGCACGCGGGCCTCGAGGCGCGCCGGGGCGAGCGCGAGCTCCTGCTCGACGGCGACTACGTCCCGCTCGCCGCGACGGGCCGCGACGC
>JAEYOU010000488.1 GCA_023411405.1 Pseudomonadota bacterium
GCTTTGAGGTGTGCTGGACTGTTCCATTTTATCAATCTTCTCTTCCCATAGTCAACTGGTTTGTAAGCATCAGGAGTGTTCCTTACAAACCAGTTGACTATGGGAAGAGAAGATTGATAAAATGGAACAGTCCAGCACACCTCAAAGCACTGGTTGATGAATATTTCGCTAGTTGTTACGGGGTGATTTACAACAGCAAGACAGGAATGCCCTTTTTTGATAATCAAGGGAATCCGAGAATAGGGCAAATAAAACCTTTCACAATTTCGGGCTTGGCTTGCTACATCAATATAGATACAACGAGCATTAAAGAGTATTCTGATGAGAAAATTGACGAGTTGGGCTATCCAACAGAGGCAGAATACGTCGGTCCACAGTACTCAGACATCATACGGGAAGCAAGAAAACGGATTGAGGCATTCGCTGAAGAGCGACTTTACGACAGGGACGGGTTCTTCGGTGGTAAATTCGTACTCAACTGTGCCTTCGGTTGGAGGGAAACTAAGGAAATTGCTGAGACTGAAAACATGAAACAGACAAGAAAACTGAAGGAAAAAGAGTTCGAACTAAAGAAATCACTCGTTGATGAAGGGCTTAATGCAGATGAACCTATTACAATTAATATAGTAAGAGCGGAAAAAGGTAGTACAAGCACCAGAGTCATAAAGGATGAGGCAGAATAGGGGTGATGAAATGGTATTTGAAAGGGCAATAGTCGACGAATACGGCGAAGTAAAGCACTGGTGCAACGACTTAAGCAGTGAGGAAATAGAGGAAATAATCGAGTTGCATCCGGAATGGGGAGTAGAATACGTGAATGCAAACAATAGGGTACGAAAGGGGGTGTGAGGGTAATGGCGAACATGGGTACGGAAAATACAAATAATAACGCAGTATTGAGGATGCTCCCGTGCCACCAATGTGGTAAAAGCTTCATTCCACAGGCACTGCACTCATACAAAAAGCACGATAATAAGGCTCAGAAGGTCTACTATTTTTGTAGTTATTGCTGCTATACTACATATGAAAAAGCACATGTAACAAAATCAGAAATTAAGAGACAGAAGCAAATTGAAAGAGAGTTGAGAGGAGTGAGGTGAAAGGGCTATGGATGTTCAAAAGGCAGTGAATCCAAGATTTGAGAACTTCCTATTTGAATGGGGCTATAAAAAACAGCTGATTATCGGTGGATACGGCAGTTCGAAGTCCTATCATATAGCTCTTAAGCTCATACTAAAGTGCTTCAATGAGAAGAGGAAGGTATTGGTTGTTCGTGAAGTGTATGATACTCATAGAGACTCAACCTTTTCCTTGTTTAAAGAAATACTTGAAGAAATGAACCTACTTGCAGAAGGACCAAAGGAGAAGAGACGAAAGGTTATCGCCAAAGAAAGCCCATTCAAGCTCACATTCCCCAATGGTTCTACAATTATTTTCAAGGGTATGGACAAGCCTGAAAAACTAAAGTCTATAAACGGGGTAACAATCGTTTGGCTAGAGGAGTGCAGCGAGATAAAATATGAAGGATACAAAGAGTTGCTAGGACGTTTGAGGCATCCGACTTTAAGGCTTTACTTTATATTAAGTACGAACCCTGTAGGCACGGATAATTGGGTATACAGGCACTTCTTTAAATGGGTGGATGACACTGGCGAAGAGCACGTTATTCTTGATGACGAAAAGTTATACAAGCTGCACACAATGGTTAGAAAGGATACATACTATCATCACAGCACAGTAGACGATAATTACTTCGTACAGCAGGACTATATAGACCAGCTAGAGGAAATGAAGGAATTCGACCCTGACCTATACAGAATAGCTCGTAAAGGAAGGTTCGGTGTAAACGGTCTTAGAGTATTGCCTCAGTTCCAGCTGATGTCACATGACCTAGTGATGAGGGAAGTACAGAATATTCCTTCAAGATTCAAGAGAGTTGGTATGGACTTTGGTTTCGAAACTTCATATAATGCGGTTGTTTGGTTGGCTATTGATGATAAGAACAAAATACTCTACATCTATAAAGAGTACTATAAAAACAAGATGACAGACGACAAAACTGCTGCCGACCTCATTGCAAACTATCCAGGAATTCAGCAAGAGATGATTATAGCCGACTGTGAAGACCCTAAAGCTATTGCCTTCTACTGTCAAGAGGGCTTTATGATGAGGAAGTGTAGGAAATTCGCTGGTTCTAGACTTGCCAACGTGAAGAAAGTGAAGCGATTTAAGAAGATTATATGTAGCACAAGCTGTCCCAACGCAAATAGAGAGCTGAGTACTTTAACTTATGCAAAAGACCCTAAAGGTGAGCTCATATTTGATGAATTCAATATCGACCCTCATACCTTTTCTGCCATCTGGTATGGTCTCGACGGTTATACAGTTGCAAACGTAAAAGAGAAAGCATCGAACAGTAGAAAAGGAGTGACACGATGAAAGAGTACAACACACAGAGCTTCATTTACGGGGTGAATCCCACACCAGAGTGGGCTCAAGAGTTTATTAATCGAAACGGTATTAATTCCTGTAAAAAGGGTGATACAATCATATGCATCAATCAACAGCCGATGGTAGTGAAGCGAGAAAAAGCTATCCTATACGGCATCCAAACAAAGAATGGAGGAAAGTAAGTATGAACGCAACAACAGTTTTAATTATCGCAATTGTAATAGGTATCCTCGGTATCCTATTACTGGGCTATGTGTACCTGAAAGAGACTACTTTAGATGAAATAAGGAAGGACGTGTACCAGCTATTCCTTAGAGCAGAGCACGAATTCACTGAAACTGAGCAGGGTAAGCAGAAGATGGAATGGGTTGTGCAGAGAGCAAGAGCTCTATTGCCGAGCTGGGCTCAGCTTATAATCTCAGAAAAACTCTTAATGGACACAATTCAGTTCTGGTTCGATGCTATAAAGGACTTGCTCGACGACGGAAAACTGAATAAGTCATCTTAAGTAGACAGGAGGGAATAGGTTGATATCAGCAACGACTCCTACAATCTCATTCCTACTAAAGAATACTCAGCTTGACTTACAGGCAATGAGTAAAATTCAACTTACACTGAGTTCCCTTTGCAATGAACTCGTACTTAATAAAGAAAGAATGACTATTGACAATGAAGCAAAGAGGATAACAGTTACACTCACTCAAGAGGAATCACGGATGTTTCAGTCAGGTACAATAAAAGCCCAATTCCGGATGAAAGATACTGCTGGAGGAATCAATCCTACTAGCATTGTAGAACTGAAGATTGGCACTACTCTAAATGACGAAATACTGTAGAGCATATCGGAGAGTACTCTTAACCGTGACTGGAGCGGAGTACTCCCGAATCCTATGAGAGGAGGAACTGAAATTGGCAGATATTGAATTCTTACCTGAAGGTGAAGCAATTGAGATGGAAGTAATTGAGACTACTCGTGTTATTAAAGGGGAAGGCGGTGGAGTCAGTTCTTATAATGAGTTGACGGACTTGCCTAAGATAAACGGGGTAGAGCTTACAGGAGATAAAAGCTCAGAGGAATACGGGCTAGTAAAAACTCAAGATGTAGAGAGAAATGTTGCTACTTACATACAGGAACACAAGGAAGAGCTGAGAGGAGAACAGGGGGAGCAGGGAATTCAGGGTATTCAAGGAGTTCCTGGCATTCAAGGGGAGCCTGGACCTCAAGGCATTCCTGGAAAAGACGGCATTAATGGTAGAGATGGTGTAGATGGTGTAAATGGTGAAAAAGGGGAGAAGGGAGAAAAAGGTGACCCAGGAGCTCAAGGTATACAAGGAATTCAGGGTATACAGGGAATTCCAGGCAAAGATGGTACAAATGGTAGAGATGGAACTAACGGAACCAACGGAATCGATGGGAAGGACGGAGCCAATGGTAAAGATGGTGTCAACGGTAAAGACGGAATTGATGGAAAAGATATGACTGTTCAAGGTGGTTTTATCTATGATAATCCGGAAACTATCAGTTTTGAATTGATACCAAACTCAAAGCAGTATTTTACAAGCCCTGTTTCTAACCTCACACTTACTGCTCCTGCTGCATTCAACTACTGGGATAATTTTCATATAATATTTATAACAGGCTCTTCAGGTTGCGTTGTCACACCGCCTGCAAATTGGGTATACTCAGAAGGTAGTGTACAGTCCTTTGAACCAAACACTATGTATGAGTGGGATGCTGAGTTTTCACTCATAAGGTGTCTGAAAGGGGTAACTATTTCATGAGCAGACGGAGAATGATGGAAGCAGAAATGAAGGCAAATGAGTGGGACTATGTAGTATCTGGTGGAGATATAGCTCAAAAACTAGAACTGTCTGTTATGAAGTGTGGGATAACAATGCCAGAAGGCACACTGATTAGAGTACAGTGTGATGTAGAAATTACAATAACAGAATGCACAGCGGATTTTTCACTGTCCCCATCAGTGATTGTCCCCTACAAGTACTCTATTTCAAAAGATTTAAGACCTTCTTATCCAGTCTCAAAAGGCGATGTGTTACCAAAAGTAGTAACTGCCCATATAGACTATGTAGCATGGGGTGAAGAGACAAACAATCCGGACTTATATTGGGTTGCTGTTTTTAAGTATGTTAAGGCAACAGTGAAGTTAAAGAATTATACAATTGAGAAGAAGCAGAACTTAGTTACAAGTGCACCATCTACTTGCAATTTCGATTCTTTGGCAGGACGAAAGGG